>NZ_JBEZFA010000035.1:0-72825 GCF_040649215.1 Micromonospora sp. NPDC049044
AACGGATGTGAGCACCTCGTCCGGCGCTACAAAAAACGGGGGAAAAGTTTGGGGGGTCGGCGGCCTGCGAGCGGGGGGCTCGCGGCGCCGGGGGGTGTAACGACCCGGGGACCGCTGTCATTCCGGGGGGCGGCCCATCGACTGGCACCCGGTGGAGCGGGGTGCCGGTCGGGCCTGAGTCCAGGTGTAACGACCTACGGACCGCTGTCATTCCGGGGGTGGCCGGTCGAGGCGACCTGGCCGTGGTCCTGCGATCGTCAGGGTGTGTAACGACCCCCGCCCAACGATGATTCCGGCTGACGGGTGCCGCCGACCACAGCCCACCACCGGACAAATCACCCAGCTGATGGGCGCAGGGATGCCCCGGGTGCCGGATACCGCCGTTTCGGCGAAGTCGAGTGGATCAGGTCGGGTTCCGAGGCGGCCGGCGTCAGGTGCCCAGGTAACGCAGGACGGCGAGGATTCGTCGGCTGTAGCCGGCCGTGTGCGCGAGGTCGAGTTTGTCGAAGATGGCGTTGACGTGCTTCTCGACAGCGCTCTGCGACACGTGCAGCCGTTGGGCGATCGCGAGGTTCGTGTGCCCCTGCGCCATCTCGTGCAACACGTCCCGCTCTCGTGGCGTGAGCCGACCGAGCGGATCGGGCCGCTCCGAGCCGGCCACCACCTGACGGACCACCTCCGGGTCGAGGGCGGTGCCTCCGGCGGCGACCCGGTCGAGTGCGTCGAGGAAGTCGTCCACCTGAGCGACCCGGTCCTTGAGTAGGTAGCCGACCCCCTCGGGGCGGTCCGCGAGCAGCCGGCTGGCGTAGCGCCGCTCCACGTACTGGGAGAGGACGAGGACGCCGGTGTCGGGCCACCGTCGGCGGATCTCCAGGGCAGCCCGCAGCCCGTCGTCGGTATGGGTGGGCGGCATTCGGACGTCGGTGACGACCACATCGGGTCGGGCTCGTTCGACCGCCTCGACGAGCTCGTGGGCGGTCCCCACTCCTGCGAGCACCTCGTGGTCCTCCTCGGCGAGGAGCCGCGTCAGCCCCTCCCGGAGCAGCGTCGAGTCTTCGGCGAGGACTAACCGCACGGCAACTCCGCCTGCACTGTCGTCGGACCGCCGGCCGGGCTGGTCACCGACAGTCGGCCGTCCAGCGCGGCGACCCGTCGCGCCAGCCCGGACAGCCCGCGCCCGGTCGGTTGCGCCCCGCCGACGCCGTCGTCGTGCACGCGCATCCGGATCCACCCATCCTGTGCCTCGATCTCGACAGCGACCAGGTTAGCGGCGGCGTGCTTCGCGGCGTTGGTCAGCGCCTCGCAGGCCACGAAGTAGAGCACCGTCTCGATCTGCCGCTCGGGGCGGACCGGCAGATCGCAGCGGATGCGCACCGGCACCTGGGATCCGCGGGCGACGATGGCCAGCACCTCCCCCAGATCGTTGCTGTCCAAGGCCGACGGGTAGACCCGCCACGCCACCTCGCGTAACTCCTCGACGGCCCGCTGCACGTCCTCGTGTGCCTGCGCGATCAGCGCGTGCGTGCGGTCGGCGTCGCGGGCGCGGCGGGCCCGGCCGAGCAGCATGCCGAGGGCGACCAGCCGCTGCTGGAGACCGTCGTGCAGGTCGCGTTCGATGCGTTGCCGTTCGGCGTCGACGGCGGCGATGACCCCGGCCCGACTGGTGGTCAGTTCCTGGACCCGCCGTGTCAGCTCCGCCCGACGCCCCAGGCTGAGCAGTCGGCGGGCCAGCCGCACATCCAGCGCCGCGATACTGGCGAGAGCCTGGACGTTCAGCAGCAGCAGGACCGCCCCGACGCCGAGCTGGGACAACGCGTCGAGGAAGCTCAGCTCTCCGTGCACCGCCGCGCGCAGCACGATCCCGGCCAGCACCACACCGATGCCGAGCACGCCGTATGCGAGCACGCCCAGTGCGCCGGGTAGCAGTCGGGCGGCCAGGTAGCCGACCTGCCGTCGGGTCGTCACGTCGTTCGGTGTGGGCAACTCCCCCGCGCCGAGCAGCCCGTCGAGGCGGCGTCGCTCCAGGTGCACCAGCCGCGCCGCGTACCTCCCGGTCAGGCCGACAACCCGACGGTGGGCGGCGGGCGCGACAGCGCCCACCGCGAAGGCGACGGCCGCGACGGTGAGGAAGGCGAGCTCGACAGCGGCCGTGGCGATTCCGGCGGCGACTCCGACCGGCAGCCGGAGCCGGTCCCACCACCTGCCGGTACGCCGCTCCCCCGCCATCTCGTCCGTCTGCACGGCCACCCGCTGCTAGCGCTCGTCCGAGGCCCACGACCCGCTGCGGTAGAGGGTGCCGCGGCCGGCCGGGTCGGGTACGCCGTTCAGCGTGCGCTGCTCGGGTTCGGCCGGTTCGGGGTTGCGGGCGGCGCGACGGGCGCGCAGGACGCGGGACCCGACGAACCAGGCGGCCGCCGCCACACAGACCACGATCACCACCTTCTGGAGCATGCCGGCGTAGCCCTCGACGAGATGCCAGTTGTCGCCGAGGAAATAGCCGGCGAGCACGAACGTGCTGTTCCAGATCAGGCTGCCCAGCGTGGTGTAGAGCAGGAACGTGGCGACGGGCATCCGCTCCACCCCGGCCGGGATGGAGATCAGGCTCCGGAAGATCGGGATCATCCGCCCGAAGAAGACGGCCTTCACGCCGTGCCGGAGGAACCACGCCTCGGTCCGGTCCACGTCGGCGAGCTTCACCAGCGGCAGCCGGGACACGATGGCGCGCATCCGGTCGCGCCCCAGCGACGCGCCGATCAGGTAGAGCGCGAGGGCACCCACCACCGAGCCGAGCGTGGTCCAGAAGATCGCACCGACCAGACTCATCCGTCCCTGCGCGGCGACGAAACCGGCCAGCGGCAGGATCACCTCGCTGGGGATCGGCGGGAAGAGGTTCTCCAGCGCCACCGCCAGGCCGGCACCGGGGCCACCGAGCCGTTCCACCAGGTCGGTGACGTAACCGACGATCCCGCCCTGCGGCGGTTCCGCCGCGGCGGTGGGGGTTCCGGTGGCGAGCACGGCGTGGGACGTTCGAATCATGCACCCACGGTACGAAGCGATCCTGAGAGTCGACCATGAGGACGACCGCCCGACCGCGCGGGTCGACCACACCGGCCAGGGTGTGGAAACCCGCACCCCGCTCCGGCTCGCGGTGGCGCAGCCGCTGTGCGTACCCCTGGATGTCGCGGCGAACGCGCTGGCGCACGCGGCCGCGGTCCGTGCGGCGGGTGCCCGGGTGGTGGTCTTTCCGGAGCTGTCGCTGACCGGGTACGAGTTGGACGCCCCGGTCGTGTCGGTCGACGACCCGCTGTTGACGCCGCTGGTCGAGGCGTGCGCCGAAACGGAGGCGCTGGCGCTGGCCGGTGCACCGGTCGCGGGCGACCACATCGCGGTGCTTGCGGTGACCGGGGCCGGTGTGACTGTGGCGTACCGCAAGATGTGGCTGGGGGACGCGGAGGCCCGCCGGTTCCGGCCGGGCGACGCGCCGGTCGTGCTCGACGTGGACGGTTGGCGGGTCGGATTGGCGGTCTGCAAGGACACCGGCGTCGCCGCCCACGCGCAGCGGACGGCAGCGCTCGGGATCGACGTCTACGCGGCGGGTGTCGTGGAGGCCGCGCGCGACACCGCCGTGATCGGCGAGCGGGCGCGGCGGATCGCCGCCGCCCACCGGGTGTGGGTGGCGGTGGCAAGTTTCGCTGGCTCGACCGGCGGTGGCTTCACCGAGACGGCCGGGCGGTCGGGGGTGTGGACGCCGCAGGGCGAGGTCGTCGGGCGCGCGGGCACCGAGCCGGGCGAGTTGGTAAGCGTCAGCCTCGACTGACCGGTCGCCGGACGTGGCCCGGCAGGCGCGGTTAGGGTGACGCGATGATCTCCGGACGAGTGGTGCAGCTGTGGCGGTACCCGGTGAAGTCGCTGCTCGGAGAGCGGATCCCGGCTGCCGACATCGGCACGGCCGGAGTCGCGGGTGACCGCGTGCTGGCCCTGGTGGATCGGACCAGTGGACGGGTGGCCAGCGCCAAGCAGCCGCATCGGTGGCGCGGCCTGCTCGCGCTACAGGCGACCGGAGGGGTGACCGATCCGGTACGGATCACCCTGCCCGACGGCCGGCACCTGTCGGTCGGGGACCTCGACATCGACCGGGCGCTCAGCGCGGCCGTGGGTCGCCCGGTGACAGTGATCGACGCCGTGCCAGCCGGCGCTACCCTGCTGCGCTCCCACCCGGAGGCGGTGCTCGCCGCCGGTCTTGACGACGAGGTTCCGGCCGACGAGAGCCGGCTGGGTTCGGTGCTGCCCGGCACCTTCTTCGACTTCGCTCCGATCCACCTGGTCACCACCGCGACACTGGATCGGATCGCCGGGCATCTACCGCCCGGAGCGGGGACAGTGCAGCGCTACCGGCCCAACCTGGTGCTCGACGCGGGCACCGATGCCTTCGCCGAGAACGGCTGGGTCGGCCGGGAGTTGCGCGTCGGCCCGGACCTGGTGCTCGCCGTGCTCGCCCCGACGCCCCGCTGCGCGGTGCCGACGCTCGCGCACGGACCGCTGCGCCGCGAGCCCGAGGCGTTGCGCGTGCCCGCCCGGCTCAACCGGGTGGAGCCTCTGCCCGGGATGGGTCCCCAGCCGTGCGTCGGCGCGTACGCCCGTGTGGTCCGCTCCGGGCGGGTGGCGGACAGCGATCGCGTTACGGTCGGACCATGAGCATCGTCCCTTCCCGACTGTCAGTGGTCACGGTGGGAGCACGCGACATCGTGACGCTACGCTCGTTCTACCGGTCGCTGGGGTGGCCTGAGCTGCCGGCCAGCGACGACGGTTGGTCGGCCTTCCTGCTCGGTGGCGTCCTGTTCGCGCTCTACCCGCTGCCGGAGCTGGCCGCGGAGGCGGCGCCGGGTATGCCCGCCCCGGCCGGCGGCTGGTCCGGCGTCACCCTGGCCTGCAACGTCGACAGCCGCGAGGAGGTCGACACGGCTTTCGCCGCGGCCGTCGAGGCGGGCGCGACGGTGGTGGCGGCGCCGACCGACCGGTCCTGGGGTGGGCGCTCCGGCTACATCGCGGACCCGGAGGGCAACCGCTGGGAGATCGCCTGGGCGGGCAGCGCCCGCTTCGACGAGCGCGGCGCGCTCATGTCGTTCGGCTGAGCGTGTGGTGTTTGCGCCTCGACCCGGCCCTTGGAATGCTGCGCCGGTGACTTCTTTTCCAGGGACCTTCGCCGAGGATGTCATCGGCCACCCGGCCAAGGCCCAGTTCGAGGCGTTCATCGACGAGCACCGCAGGGCGCTCAACGGCTGCCTGGACGGGCTGACCGAGGAGCAGGCGCGCCGTTCGTTGGTGCCGTCCCGGACGACGCTGCTGGGTCTGGTGAAGCACGGCGCGTTCGTGGAGAAGGTCTGGTTCGACGAGGCAGTCACCTGCCGGTCCCGGGCCGAGATCGGCATTCCCGCTTCGCCGGATGAGTCGTTCATCCTCGACGACGACGACACGATCGCCTCGGTCCAGCGGGCGCACCGCGAGGCGTGCGAGGCCTCCCGCCGCGCGACGGCGTCGTTGGGGCTGGACGACGTGCTGCGCGGCAACCGGCGCGGCCCTCTGCCGCTGCGCTGGGTGTATCTGCACGTGCTACGCGAGCTGGCCCAGCACTGCGGGCACGCCGAGATCCTGCGTGAGCAACTCCTGGCCGAGCAGCGCGGCTGACCGACCCCGGTCAGCCGGCGTCCAGCACCTCCCGCAACCGTACGGCGAACTCCTCCGGCTTACCCGCGTAGCCGAACTCACCCCCGAGGAAGCCGCCGTGGTGACTCGGGAACACCACTGCCTCCTGGCCGAGCAGAGCCGCCAGGCCGAGGGCGGTACGCGCGGTGTACGTCCCGGCCGACTCCTCGCCGACGGCGACCACGATCCGGGTCGGCGCCGAGGTGAGCCGGCTCGCGTCGGGACGGTAGTCGGTGATCGCCCACGACAGGTCCGACAGCAGCGGGTCGTCGCGGCTGCCGTCGTCCTCGGTGGACAGCCCGAACGAGGCCGGATCGGGGGTGGGCTGCGCGAAGTAGGCGTCGGTGAACTCGCCCTGCCACGAGGTCATCGCGATGAACGCGGCCATGCCCGCGCCGGTGCCCTTCGCCTGGTACGCCTGGTAGAAGTCGGCCCGAGCGCGTTCGGCGGCTCCGGCGTCGGGGAGCACCGCGTTGATCGGCGGTTCGTGCGCCACCAACGTGCCGACGTCGCCCGGGTAGGCGGCGACGAGTTCGAGCGCCGTCACCGCACCGCCGCTGCTGGCGAAGAGGTCGACCGGGCCGGAGTCGAGCGCCTCGATCAGGTGGTGCAGGTCGGCCGCCTGCTGCTGCGGCGTGTGGTCGGTGCGGCCGTCCGTGCGGACGCTGCGGCCGAGACCGCGCGGGTCGTAGGTGACGACGGTACGGTCGGTGAAGTGCGGGGCGAGCGCGGCGAAGCCCTCCGCCGTCATCGGTTGGCCGATCATGAGCAGCACGGGGCGCCCATCGGACGGGGGCAACGGGCCGCGGACGTCGTAGACCAGGTCGACGCCGGGTACGGCAAGGGTGTGTGTCTGCGCTGTCGTCATCCGGTGAGAGTACGGCCGGCCGGAGCCGGTCGGCAGAAACGCCGTGCCGGTGAGTCAGGTGGCCCCCGGGCGCGCTCCGAGACCGCGCGGAGGCATCACGCTCTGGCCCAGCCGCCGGTGTCGGCGAAGCGGCGCAGCGTCCAGCGGGCCGGCGGCCACCCGCCGGGGTCGTGGTCGGTGGTCCACTCGGTGATCGAGGCCGGGGGCACGTCCAGGTCGAAGGCCCGGAAGACCGGCTGCGCGCCGAGCGCGTGGAAGGCGCCCTCCACTGTCTCGCTGTGCCCGACCAGGACCACTGTGGAGCCCCGGTGCCGGTGGGCGATCTCCATGATCGCGCGGCTGACGCGGACCACCAGCTCGGCCCAGCTCTCGTTGCCCTCCTCGAACGGTCGGAACACGCCGCCGCCGGCCACCGCGTGGTCGGTGCGGAAGAGGGCGGTCGGCAGGCCGTCGGCGTACGGGGGTGTGTGCCAGGTGCACAGGCCACAGTCGGCAACGGGCCGCACGCCGAACGCGGTGGCGATCGGTTGCGCGGTCTCGACCGTCCTGCGCAGCACGGACGAGTAGACCGCCACCGGTCGGTCGGCGGCGACCTCGTTGGTGAGCCGGTTGGCGAGGTCGTGTGCCTGCTCGTGGCCGAGGGCGGTGAGGCCCCGACAACCACGTGGCCCGCCCACTGTTCCTTCGAGCTGGTGGAGCGACTCGCCGTGTCGCACGAAGATCAGACGTGTCCGCATCGGGACATCATGCCAGCGGTATCGACGGGGATATCAGTCGTCCGTACGGCCGGTGGTGAAGCTGTCGGTCTGAGCGAGCAGAGCGTCGAGCTGGGCGCCCGTCCGCGCTGGCAGCCGGTCGCGGTCCACCAGTTCGGCGATGCGTTCCCGGAGGTCGGCGACGCGCTTGGCGCGGTCCCTGGTGTGGCGGCTCAGGTCGGCCAGGTCGTCGCGGAGATCTTCGGCGGTCTTGCGGTCGACGTCACCGCGGGCCACCGCGCTGGCGAGGACGGCGGCGAAGCCGCTTGTCACCTCCCGGAGGCTGACCGGCACCTGCTGCCCGATGGTCGGCGGCGGGGTGCTGGCGCTGGGTCGGGGCGAGGGGGGTGCCGTCGGCGTCGGCGACTGCGTCGTGGGTGCGGGGGTCGGGGCGGAGGTCGACGCAGGGGCGGCCACCTGCGGCGAGTCGGGTGCGCTGGGTGTGCCGAAAGGCCCCTCGGCGAGCAGGGCACCGACGCCGATCAGCACGGCGAGGCCGGCCGCGACCAACACGGCGAGGGGTCGGCGCGATCGACGGCGGGTCGGCTCGGCGGCGACCGGAGCGGGACGGGCGGCCGAGCGGTCGATCAGGGTGGGCGGGTGCGCCACCTGCCGAACGCGCAGCAGCTCGGTGGGCGGCTCGACAGGTTGGCCGGCGCCGAAGCGGCGGGCCAGGTGCGCGGCGCTCGGCCGGTCGGCAGGGTTGGCGGCCAGGCAGGCGAGGGTCAGCTCGGCGACGTCGGCGGGGAGGCCCGGCACCCGTAGCGGCGGCACCGGAGTGCCGCGCCGGTGCACCTCGAGGGCGTCCTCCCAGCTCTGCACCGGCAGCGGCGCCTGCCCGGTGAGGGTGCGGTAGAGCAGCGCGCCGAGGGCGTACACGTCACTTGCCGGGTCGGGCGGGCCGGCTCTGAGCCGCTCCGGGGCGAAGTAGGCGGGGGTGCCCATCAGTGGTTCGCCGGACTGGCCGTCGAGCCCCCCGAGCGCGGCGATGCCGAAGTCGAGCACTTTGGCGCCGGTGTCGGTGAGCATGACGTTGCCCGGCTTGACGTCGCGGTGCACGACGCCGATGCGGTGCGCGGCGGCCAGCGCGGCGGCGATCTGCCCGGCCACCCGGACCGCCTCCGGCCAGGGCAGCGGCCCGCCGCGCAGCCGGTCGGCCAGGTTGTGGCCGTCGACGAGTTCCATCACCAGGTACGGGACCACGACGCCGCCGGTCAGGGTTGCCTCGGCGTAGTCGTACACCTGGGTCACGTGTGGGTGGGTCAGCCGGGCGGCCGCGCGGGCCTCGCGTTGGATGGTGGCCCGCAGTTGCGGGTCGGCGGCGAGCTGCCCGGCGAGGACCTTGATCGCGACAGGTCGGCCGAGCACGTCGTCGTCGGCCCGCCAGACCTCGGACATGCCACCGAGACCGATCCGCTCGTGCAGTACGTAGCGGTCGTGGAGACGGAGGGTGGGCGTGAAGGGCGACATGGCCTCACCAGTCTGCCTGGCCGCGCCCTACTCGACCACCCTCCGTGCCCGGACCCACACTGTTTGTCCCCTGCGTGCCCGAATGAGTTTCGGTCGGCTCACGAGCAGCGCGGTTCACCGGGCAACGGTCGCGGCTGGATGCGGTCGGCGAGCCGGCGCAGGGCGACCGCGGCGGCCTGCCGGGTGGGGGCGAGCAGCGCCGGGCGGGCGCGTTCGACCTGCACCGGTGCGTCCGGTCTGGCCGAGTTGACGTGCCGGTTCATGGCGTCGAGCGCGGTGACGTATCCGGTGGGAAGTTCCATGGTCAACTCCTCGGGACAGGTCCGGTGGAGGCCCGGACGACGAGCTCGGTGGGCAACAAGACATGGCCGGCCGCAGCGTCCGCTGGCGGTTCGAGCAGGAGTTCGGCGGCGATCCGGCCCTTCTCCTCGGCGGGCTGGCGGACCGTGGTGAGGCCGGCCGCGGCGGCCTCGGGGACGTCGTCGAAGCCGGTCACCGAGACGGTCGGACGATCATGGGCCGGCCGCGCGGCCAGGGCGTCCAGCACGCCGAGCGCGAGGACGTCGGAGCCGGCCAGCACGGCGGTCGGCGGTGCGGGCTTGTCGAACAGACCGGCGATGGCCGCGGCTGCCGCCGGGCGACTGTTGCCGGGGACGTTGACCAGAGTCAGCTCGGCCCAGCCGACGCCGACCTCGGCGAAGGCGTCGGCGAACCCGGTGAGCCGGCCGCGGGTGGTCGGATGCGGCACCTGGTCGACCCCGGCCAGGGTCAGCGGGCCGGACGGCGCGTCGGGCAGCACGGAGTCGGCGAGCAGCGCCACCCGACGGTGACCGAGGCCGGCGACGTGCACGCCGGCACTGTGCGCGGCGGCCCGCTCGTCGATGCCGACGAACCGTTCGTCGGCGCCGGCGTTGTCGCGGGGGGCCGTGCTGACGAACGGCAACCCGCGTTGGCGGATGACGTCCAACGCCCATTCCTCGTCGGCGACGCAGTAGACGCAGAACCCGTCGACCGCGGCGTTCTCCACCGCCCGTCGGGCGTCGGGCACGGCCGGCGGCAGCGGCACCAGCAGCATGCTCGTGCCGTGTCGCGCGGCGGCTCCGCCGATCCCGGCGAGGAAGCGGACCGCGAACGGGTCGGTGAAGGCGTACGACAGCTGGGAGGTGAACAGCACACCGATCGACCCGACGAAGCCCCGGCGCAGGGAACGCGCGGTGGGGTTGGGACCGGGGTAGCCGAGTTGCCGGGCGGCGTCCAGGATCCGCTCGCGCAGGGTGGCGGAGAGCTGGTCGGGGCGGCTGTAGGCGTTGGACACGGTGCTGCGGGAGACGCCGACGGCATCGGCCACGGCTTGCAGTGTTGGCTTCACCGGCACCTCTCTGTATCGATCCAGTCTGTATCGATACAGAGACTAGCTCGGCCCGTCGCCGTAGGTCAATACGTGAATCCAACCCGGAACTCGGCGACGCCTCGGAACACCGGCATCACCCGCCGTCGACGGCGGCCAACCGGGACGGCACAGCGAGCTGGCCGGCATGGCGGGCGGGGCACGTCAGCAGGCCCGTGCCGATCCGGCACTGTCACCCGACCGGATCAGGGCAGGCGGGCGACCCCGCCGTACATGCCCACCTCGGCGGTCGAGGGACGCGGCTGCCCGTCGCTCGGCACCCGCCACTCGGCGACCGACGTGATGCCCGGCTCGACCAGGTCGAGATCGCTGAAGAAGCGGCTGAACTCGGCACGGCTGCGCAGGTTGATCAGCCCGTGCGGGCCGCCACCGCGGGCCTTGGCCCTGAAGTCCGCGGCGACCGCAGCCGGAAGGTGGTCGTCGGTGCCGTGCGAGGCGACCAGGTAACTGCCGGCCGGCAGCACGTCGAGCAGCTGCCGCACCAGCGCGTACGGGTTGTCGTCGTCGGACAGGAAGTGCAGCACCGCCACAAGCATGAGCGCGACAGGCTGCGACAGGTCGATGGTGCGGCTCAACTCCGGGTGCGCGAGGATCCGCTGCGGGTCCCGCAGGTCGGCGTCGATGTAGGCGGTGGCACCCGCCGCCGAACTGCTCAACAGCGCGCGGGCGTGGGCCAGCACGATCGGGTCGTTGTCCACGTAGACCACCCGGGACTCCGGAGCGATGGCCTGGGCGACCTCGTGGGTGTTGTCGGCGGTCGGGATGCCGGTGCCGATGTCCAGGAACTGCCGGATCCCGGCCGTACCGGCCAGGTAGCCCACCGCACGTTGCAGGAAGCGACGGTTTTCCAGGGCGGCGATGCGGACGCTGGGGAAGGCGGCAGTTATCGCGTCGCCGGACTCCCGATCAGCCTGGAAGTTGTCCTTGCCGCCCAGCCAGTAGTTGTAGCGGCGGGCCGGGTGCGCCACCGAGGTGTCGATCCGGTCGCTCGGCGAGCCAGCCGTGGTGCCCGCAGCATCGGTGGTCAAGGCAGCTCCCGCAATGACATGTGTCCACTGTCGCCGTTCGTGGACCATGCTAGTGCCAGCGAGGCGGGGCCGTGGCCCTCACCCGACGATCACGCGGGATAGAGGTCGTCCAACAGCCGGCCGAGGATCTCCGCCGTACGCTCGGGTGGCTCGGCCTCGACACAGAGCCGCTCCATGGCCACCGCGTAGTAGTCCAGGTCGTCGCGCTTGTCGAGGTAGATCGCGCTGGTGAGCTGTTCGATGTAGACGATGTCGGGCAGCTCCTGGTCACCGAAGCGCAGGATGGTGAAGGCGCCCCCGGCGGCGGCGTGGCCCCCGGCGGCGAACGGGATGACCTGGAGCCGGATGGTCGGTGACTTGGTCGCCTCGATGAGTGCGGTGAGTTGGCCACGCATCACGTCCGGGCCACCGATCGGTCGACGCAACGCCGCCTCGTCCACCACGGCCCAGAGCTGCGGCGGACTCTCCCGGTACAGCAACTGCTGACGCTGCATCCGCAGGGCGACGCGTCGGTCGATCTCGCCCGGACCGGCAGTGCCGTGCCCGAGCAGCACCACCGCCCTGGCGTACTCCCGGGTCTGCAGCAGGCCGGGCACGAATTGCACCTCGTAGCTGCGGATCAGCGCGGCTGCGGCCTCCAGGCCGAGGTACGACTGGAACCAGCTCGGCAACACGTCACCGTAGCGGTGCCACCAGCCGGGACTGTTGGCGTCTCGGGCGAGCTTGAGCAGGGCGTCACGCTCGTGTTCCGCAGTGACGCCGTAGAGGGTGAGCAGGTCGGCGACGTCGCGCTCCTTGAAACCGACCCGGCCCAGCTCCATCCGGCTGATTTTGGATTCGGAGGAGCGGATCTCCCAGCCGGCGCCCTCGCGGGTCACCCCGCTGGACTCCCGCAGACGGCGCAACTGGGCGCCGAGCAGCATCCGGAGCACCGTCGGCCCGGTTGTCGGGCCACCCTCGGCGGGAACCATCGTCACGTGCGGACCTCCGGACACCTACCCGTGATGGTCGGGCACCCCGGCCCGACCGACGTGTAAGCATGCCATGAACCGACAGTGAGGTGTACTCCTCCGGACCGGTGATTCGGTCCCGTCGCCGGGACACTCCGACTGACGAACGGGTCAGTTGATGAGGTGGTCGAAGTCGCCGTCGCGGGCACCGAGCACGAAGGCGGTGATCTCGTCCACCGTATAGATCAGTGCCGGCCCCTCCGGGTGCCGTGAGTTGCGGACCGCGATGCCCGCTCCTCCGGGCAGTTCGGCGAGTTCGACACAGTTGCCGCTGGGGTTGCTGCGGCGGCTCTTCTGCCAGCTCAACGGAGGCAACTGGTGGATCGGTACGCCATTGGGTGGCTGCTGCATGGAGACGTCTTTCTGCTCACGAGCCCGCCGGTGGCCGTGGGAGGAGCGGTGACGGCGAGGAGGGTGCCATATCGACATTGGACGGTCATGCACGTGCATCTGCTATTGCATCTGCACCGGACGGCGAGCATGATAACGCACGTGATCGGTGGCCATCCGTTCACTTTGAGTTACCCCCACAGGGGCAACCATCAGGCAAAACGTGGCCCCGACGCGGCACGCCACGTTGACCCAGGCTGGAGGCGGTCGAGGCGATGGGAGGGTTCGTGCCGGATCCGATGAGTGTCGCGTCCGGCATCTGTGCCGCCGGTGCACTGCTCTCCTCCTGGCAACTGCGCCGACGGGCGCTGCGCGCCGAGGCCGAGATCGGGCACCTGCACGCCGAGTTGGCCGCCGAGCGACACGCCGCGAGCCACGATCCGCTCACCGGGCTGCCCAATCGCCGCGCCTTCTACCGCCTGGCGGCCGCCCTGCTCACCGACGCCGCCGGCGAGCCGTTGATCGCCGTGGTGCTCGACCTGGACGACTTCAAGCAGATCAACGACCGGTACGGGCACGCCGCCGGCGACCAGGTGTTGATCAGTGTGGCGGAGCGGCTCGCCGGCTTCGCCGGGGACAACCTCGTCGCCCGTCTCGGCGGCGACGAGTTCGCCGGGCTGCTCTCCACCCCCACAGTGGACCGGCGCTGGATCGAGCACGCCACCCGTCGCCTCAGCGAGACCGTCGCCGCGCCGATCCGGCTGAGCGGATGCAGCGTCCGGGTCACCGCGTCCGTCGGGCTCGCCCCGGTGACCGGTCCGGCCCAGCTCACCGACGCGCTCAGCAGGGCCGACGCGGCCATGTACCAGGCGAAGAGCCTCGGCGGCGACCGGTCGCCCCGGCAACTTGTCGACATCGCCCGCCTGGTCGAGCGCTGACCGCGCACCCCGCCGGGGTTGGTCACGCGGGCGCCGCCACCACCGACGCCGTCGTCACGCCACGCACCCGCATCGGCACCAACCCCGATCACCGCAGGATCGGCGGGGCGGACCGATCGACACGGCCGCCGGTTCAGTTGGCGGGTGCGCCGAACCACCGGGACAGCTGGCCCAGCAGGCCCGCCTGGTCGTCACCGGCCCACGCCACGTGCCCATCCGGCCGCAGCAGCACACCGGGCACGTCCAGTTCCTCGCTCACGTCGACCACGTGGTCGACCCGGTCCTCCCAGCCGTCGACCGAGAGCCGGCCGGTCTGGTCGAGCAGCAGTCCCCGGCCGGCGTGCGTCAGCTCGTAGAGACGCCCCTGGGTCAGCCGCACATCCCGCAGGTGACGGCCGAGCAGCGGGTGACCGTCACCGAAGTCGTAGCGGACCCCGAGGGCGGTGACCTTCTCGATCAGGTGGCGGTTCACGTCCTCGAAGTCCATCAGCTCCGCCAGCAGCTTGCGGACCGCTTGCGGACCCGGGTCGGGTGACAGCAACTCCATCTGCGCGCGGGTGTTGTCAAGCACGTCGGCGGCGACCGGGTGCCGTTCGGTGTGGTAGCTGTCCAGCAGCCCGTCCGGCGCCCAGCCGTTGACCTCCGCGGCCAGTTTCCACCCGAGGTTGAACGCGTCCTGGATGCCGAGGTTGAGCCCCTGGCCACCGGTGGGCGGGTGGATGTGCGCCGCGTCGCCGGCCAGCAGCACCCGGCCGGTGCGGTAACGCTCGACCAGCCGGGTGGCGTCGCCGAACCGGGAGAGCCAGCGCGGTGAGTGCACGCCGAAGTCGGTGCCCGCGTACACCCGCAGTTGTTGCGCGAACTCGGCGAGGGTCGGCGGGACCAAACGGTCCTCGGCGACCCCGTCGGCGGGTACGACGACACGGTAGACGCCGTCCCCGAGCGGCCCGAGACCGAACCGGAAATGCGTCCTGCGGACCTCGGCGACCACGGCGGCGACCGTCTCCGGTGCTGCGGTCACCGCCATCTCGCCGAGCAGCGTGTCGACCCGGCTGGGCTCACCGGGGAAGTTGACGCCGAGCAGCCGGCGCACCGTGCTACGGCCGCCGTCGCAGCCGACGAGATAGCGGGTCCGCAACCGTGTGCCGTCGGCCAGCTCGACAGTCACCCCGTCGTCGTCCTGGCTGAGCCCGACCAGTTCGCAGCCGCGTCGGATCCGCACCCCCACGTCGCTCGCGTGCTCGTTGAGCAGACGGTCCGTGGTGGTCTGCGCGATGCCCAGGACGTACGCGTGTGCGCTGTCCAGTCCACCCGGCGACGGTTTGGCGATGCCGGCGAAGAAACCACCGACCGGGTGTTGCGTGCCGAGCGCGAGGAACCGCTCCAGCAGGCCGCGCTGGTCCAGCACCTCGATGCTGCGCGCGTGCAGGCCGAGCGCACGCACGTGCCTGGTCGGCTCCGCGTCCCTCTCCAGCACGAGCGTGTGCACCCCGTGCAGCCGGAGCTCGCTGCCCAGCAGCAGACCTGTCGGCCCACCGCCAGCAATGATCACGTCAATCATGAAATCCCCCGATTTTCCCAGGTTTGCGGCCCGGGAGGAGATTCTGCAGCACACCAGGGGTCTTGCGGCAAGACCCCTGGTGCGATATACGTTGGAAGAGGCAAGGGGCGGGTCTGCTCCTTGCCTTTGTCTGTTCGGTGCCCGCAGTGTCGGCGAGGGTCCAGGACGACCGGCGACACCCGACCGCGGATGATCACACCGCCCCGGGCGCGCTCGGCCGGGTCCCCGTCGGCAGCCGTGATGTTCGTTGCGCCGTCCCCCGGGTATGGGAAGGCGGTCGCCCTCATCGACGGCCGAAGGGAACCGACGTGGCAGGCATCAGCGCCCTCGTGCTCAACTGCACCCTCAAGCCGTCCCCGGCCCCGTCCAGCTCCGAGCAGCTCGGCCGGGAGGTGCTCGCCGAGTTGGCCGCGCAGGGCGTGACCGGCGAACTGGTCCGGGTGGTCGACCACGACGTGCGCTTCGGGGTGTCGACGGATGAGGGCAACGGCGACGGCTGGCCGGTGATCCGGGCCAAACTGCTGGCCGCCCAGGTGCTCGTCATCGCCACCCCGATCTGGCTCGGTCAGCCGTCGAGCGTCTGCAAGATGGTCCTCGAACGCCTCGACGCCGAACTCTCCGAGACCGACGCCGAGGGCCGCCTGCTCACCTACGGCAAGGTGGCCGGTGTCGCGGTGGTCGGTAACGAGGACGGCGCGCACCACACCATCGGCCAGGTGCAGCAGGCACTGAACGAGGTCGGGTTCACCCTCGCCGCCGCCGCCGCGACCTACTGGGTAGGCGAGGCACTGCACAAGGTGGACTACCGCGACGCCGGTCCCAAGCCCGACACCACCGGCCGCACCACGAAGGCCCTGGCACTCAACACCGCGCACCTGGCCCGGCTGCTCGCCGACCAGCCGTACCCACCGCCCGACGCGCGGAGCGCGGCGGTCGGCCCGAGCCACACGTCGACCTGATCACCACGGCCCGGCCCGCACCTGACCCCGACCGGCTGGCTGATCTGGCCACCCCGCCGGCCGGCCCGGGCGGACCGCGGTCAGCGCCAGCCGTAGCCGGCGCGCAACGCCTGCCCGACCCGGTCGAAGCGGGGCCGGTCCAGCACGGCACCCTCGCGGCGGATGCTGTCCTCCCGCATGGTGAGGACCCGGTCCAGGCGGACCCAGCTCGGCCGGTTGTCCCGGTCCCACTCGCCCGGCCCGAGCGCGAACCAGTGTCGCTGCCCGTCCCGCTCGCTCTGACTGGACAGCATCAGCCCGAACAGCGTCCGGCTGTGCCGCCCGACGACAAGCACCGGCCGGTCCTTGCCCTGCCGGGGGTCGTCCTCGTAGGGCACCCAGGTCCAGACGATCTCGCCGGGGTCGGCCTGACCGTCCCGCTCCGGGGCGTAGGTCAGCTCCCGTCGCTGCAACGCGCTCACCTGGCGGCGGCGGGCGACCTGCGCGGGTGCCGGCCCCGTCCGCCGGGGCGACGGGATGACCGCGCCCACCCGGGAGATACGAGCCGCGACATTCCTCAACAGACCAGCCACGGCGGGCAGCCTACCCGCCGCCGTCCCGGCCGTCCGAGTGGGAGTTGCTGCGGCAGACTGGACCGATGATTGACATACCCGACGACCTGCCGATCCTGCAGCGGCGCGCGGTGCGGGTGGTGGTCACCGACGGCACCGACCGGGTGCTGCTGTTCCACACCCAGGACCCCGACCACCCCCGGTTGGGCACCTGGTGGGAGCTGCCGGGCGGCGGCATGGACTCCGGGGAGGGTTACCGCGACACGGCGGTGCGGGAGCTGCGGGAGGAGACCGGGATCGAGGTCACCGCAGACCAGGTGGGTGCCCCGACCTGGCGCCGGCGGGCGAGCTTCCTGCACCGGCAGGTGCGGCACGTGCAGGACGAGGTGATCGTCACGGTACGACTGGCAGGTCCCGGCCCGGACGTCGACGAGTCGCACCGGCTCGACTACGAGCGGGAGGACTACTTCGGCTTCCGCTGGTGGCCGCTGCCGGAGGTGGTGGCCAGCCGGGACCGCTTCTACCCTGGACAACTCCCCCGGTTGATCACGCCGTTCCTGGCCGGTGCGGAGATCGACGAGCCGTTCGAGTTGTGGTCGTGAGCCGGGCCGGCGGGCAGAGTGGGGGCATGACGACCGATCTGCACGGGCCGCTCTCCGCCTACGCCGCGCGTCTGCACGCCACGATCGGCGACGGGCACCACGTCGCCTCCCCGCTCGGCGCCTGGCTGCTGCTCGCGGTCTGCGCCGCCGCGGCCGACGCCGACCCGGCCGCCGAGGACCCGGCCGCCGAGGACCTGGCTCGCGCGCTGGGCACCGACCTGGGCAGCGCGGCGGAGGTCGCCCGAACGCTGCTTGACGCGCCGCATCCGCTTGTCGCGTCCGCCACCGCGCTCTGGCGCCGGGGGGAGCAGCGCGGCGGGCCGACCGGTTGGCGGGCCGCACTGCCGGCGACGACCGAGGTCGGCACGCTGCCCGACCAGGCCGGGTTGGACGCCTGGGCGCGCGAGCACACCGATGGCCTGATCGACACGTTCCCGCTGAAGGTCAGCCCGGATGTGGTCTTCGCCCTGGCCAGCGCGCTGGCCACCCGAATCTCCTGGGCGACCCCGTTCGACAGCGCCGACGCCCACGCGCTCGGTGTCGACAGCGCCTGGGCATCCCGGCTACGCCAGGTGTTGCGCAGCCCGAGCCACGGCCACCGGTGCGCCATCGTGTCCAGTCCGCGGGTGGGCGACGTGATCGTGCACGCCGCGCCGGCGCAGAGCAACGACGGGGCCGGGCTGGTCGTCCTCTCGGTGGCCGCCGCGCCGCAGGTGCCGGCCACCGAGGTGCTGTCCATCGCGTACGGTCTCAGCGCCGGTGCGGCCGACGGCACGCCTCCGGCCGGCAGCCGATCGCTGTTCGACCTGCCGCTCGGCGAGACCGCGCTGTGGACACTGAGCGAGGAACGGGTCCGGACCCGGGCCCGCGACGGTCGGGAGGAGCGGCACACCGCGGTGCTCCCCTGCTGGTCGGCCCGCAGCGGGCACGATCTGAGCGTTGCGGCGCTGGGCTTTCCGGCGGCCACCGCGGCGTTGGCGAGGGCGCTTACCCAACCGGTGCAGGGCTTCGCGGCCCGCCAGACGGCGCTGGCCCGCTACGACAGGTACGGCTTCGAGGCAGCCGCGGTGACCGGGATGTTCGGCACGGTGAGCCTGCCGCCGGAGGGTGTGGCCCGCACCGCGGAGCTGCGCTTCGGTCACCCGTACGCGGTGGTGGCCGTCGCCACCGACGCCCGGCCGGACGGGACCACCGGGCCGTGGCACGGGGTGCCGGTCTTCTCCGCCTGGGTCACCGACCCACAGGAACTGTCCGAATCCGCTACGTGACCCCACGCTCCGCACCGGCTGCCAGGACGGCCCTCCGGTGCACCGGGCGGTCGTGGCCGGTCAGGGCAGGTGTCGCGCGGCTGCTGACCCGCCGTCCTCGCGCGGCAGTCGCGACACCAACTGTCGGAACTCCCGTACCGTCATCGCCGAACGCAACGTGCCGAAGACCGCGCCGGTTCCGGCGCGGGCGGTCGCCGGGTCCACTCCGGCGCGCTCGCCCACCCGGCGCAGGAACTCCGCCGGGCCGGGGTCCGGCGGCGGAGCGACAGCGGCGGCGTCACCGACCTCCAGCCGCACCCCGGTGTTCAGCCCGTCCACGCCGTCATCCGGTCCGTCGGTTCCGGCCGGATCCAGTGTCGTTCCGACAGCCCCGGCGCGATTCGGCGCCGGGCCGGTGGGGTGGGTGGGCTCCGGTGCCGGGCCGCGCAGGTAGCCGTCGACCTCGTTCGGCAGGTGGCTGGCGAGGTCGTCGGACGCGCCGTCGGTCACCCGCTCGGCCAGCGTCCGGAGTACGGCGCGGGCGAGTGCGGCGGCCTGCTCGGGCGGCAGGCCGGAGCGGCGGGACACCGCGTCGACGAAGTACGGGAACCCGTCGCGGTCGGTCACGTCGGGGCGGTTACCCTCCGCCGGCCGCGACAAACTGCTCCGTCAGCGCAGCAGGTCCTCCGCCAGCAGGTGGTCGAAGATGAGGTGGTCGACAGGTGAGGTGCGGTGCCGGTCGGCGTAGCCGAGCCAGGCCATCTCGGCGATCTCGCTGGCCGGCCGCAACTGTCCCCGATACCCGGCCCGGTAGCAGGTCATCCGCACTGTGACACCGCCCGCGTGCCCGTGCGCCTGCGCGGTGAAGGTGCCCAGGTGCACCGCGTCGTGCACGTCCACCTCGACGCTCAGCTCCTCGGCGATCTCCCGACGCAGGGTCGCCAGGTCGGTCTCGCCCGGCTCACGTTTGCCGCCGGGCAGGTACCAGACGTCCTTGCCCGCCGACCGGGTGCTCAGCACCCGCCCGTCCTCGATGAGGATCCAGGCCACCTTGTCGATCTCGCGCACGCCACCCCTTCCGGTCGAAGACCGGGCACGCTACCAGCCGGTGGCCGTCGCGCGGTCACTCGGCCAGCAGGTCGAGCAGCAGCGCGGCCGTCCAGCTGAACGCCGGTGAGCCCAGCCCGGCGCCGGTGTCCGGGTGGAAGTACTCGTGGCAGCCGGCCCGCCCGACCAGGTCGATCATCGAGCGGCGCAGTCCGGCGGCCAACTCCGGGTGCCCGTGCGTGAGCAGCCCGCGCCGGACCAGCCAGCCGATGTTGAGCCAACTCGGCCCCCGCCAGTAGCGCAGCGGCTCGAAGTCGCCGGCGGTGCGGTCGTAGGTGGGCAACGGCCGGTCCATCCGCAGGGCCACCCCGAACCGCGCCGACCGGGCCTCGACGACGAGCGCGTCGGCCTGCCGGGCGGGCAGGTCGGGCAGGATCAGCGGCGTCAACCCGAGCACGGTACGGGCGCTGACCAGCCGGTCGGTGCGCAGGTCACGGGGCTGAAACGTTCCGGTGTCGTGGTCGTAGAGCCGTCGTAGCAGCGCCTCGGTGACCTGGGCCGCGCGGGCCCGGTGCGGCCCCGGATCGGCGCCGACGAGCACAGCGATCTCGGCGAGGGCGTGTTCGGCGGACCCGAACGCCGCGTTGAACAGCGGGCACTCCACCAGGAAGGGGTGCGTGTCGGCCAGTCGGCGGTCGGAGTAGCCGTGGTCCCGGTAGGCCGCGACGATCGCCAGGTAGCGCGCGTAGTCCAGGTCGGTGGGGCGGTGCGCGGCGTCGGCGTGCGCGGTGTCGTGCCGACGGTACGCGCGCATGACGGCCGCCTCCGCCGCGACCGCGGCCATCGGCTCGTCCCAGGCCGGGCTGTTGTCCAACCCGGACTCCCACGGGTGCACGATGCAGACCAGCCCGGCACCGGCCACGTCCCGCCGCGTCGCCAGGTAGCGCTGCTGGGCGACAAGCGCGGGATAGAGCCGGCGCAGCGCGGTCAGGCCGGCGCGATCAGGTGCCCGCTGGTACGCCAGCCACGCGGCGAGCGCGTGCACGGGTGGCTGGACCAGACCGGAGGTGTCCACGGCGGGCGTGCCGGCGACGCTCGCCGAGCGCCACAGCTCCGGGCCGGGGAAGTACGTGCCGACCCGCATCGCCGGGTTGAACACGATGTGCGGGACCCGCCCGTCGACCCACTGCGCCCGGAAGAGGCTCGTCAGCTCCCGCCAGGCGCGTTCGGGGCGGACCTGGGCCAACCCGATCGCGATGAACGCGGAGTCCCAGCTCCACTGGTGCGGGTAGAGGGTGCGCGAGGGCACTGTGTGGTCCCGCTCCCAGTTGGCGTCGAGCGTGTCGACAGCCAGCTGGCGCAGCCCGGCGATGTCGGCCGGCCCACCGGTGCGGGCGGGGTCGGCGTCGGCTGTCACGCCTCCGGCGGTCACGCCGCGGCCTCGCGGGGCAGCGCGTGCCGCAGGACCGTGGCGGCCTGTTGCAGGGCCCGGACCGGGTCGCCGCGCAGCCGGCACTCCAGGGCCAGCCAGCCCCGGTAGTCCAGCTCCAGCAGGGTCCGCAGCAGCGCGGGCCAGTCCAGGTGCCCGGCTCCGGGCTGGTACCTGTTCGAATCGCTCACCTGCACGTGCCCGAGGTACGGCGCGGCGGCCCGCAGCGCACGGTGCATGTCGTCCTCCTCGATGTTCATGTGGAAGGTGTCGGCGACCACCCGGACCGACGGCATCCCGACGGCGGCGCAGAGCGCCACCGCTTCGTCGAGGCGGTTGACCATGTGGTCCTCGTACCGGTTGAGGGGTTCGAGGAAGAGGGTGACCCCCTCGGCCCTGGCGTGCTCGCCCAGCTCGCCGAGGGCGTCGAGGAGGACCTGCCGGTCGCCGGCCGGCGGACGCGGCGGCTCGAACGGTGGTAGGCGGCGGGAGAACATCCCCCAGGCCGCCGGGGTCATCACCCCGACGCCGCCCAGCTCGGCGATGACCGAGAGCTGCGAGCGCAGGTTCCGCACGGCGTCGGCGGAGCGGGCCCTGTCGAAGTCGCCGATGAAGTGGTCCATCTCGACGCAGACGGTGGGCAGCACGGCCCCGGCGGCGCGGGCCCGGCGCAGCTCCGGCAGCCGGCGGGCGAGGGCGAGGTCACCGCGCCCGCGTAACTCGATGCCCTGGTAGCCGAGTGCGGTCGCGAGGGCGTACTTCTGGGTCAGGTCGGTGCCCGGCAGGAGTTGTTCCTGACAGGCGAGCGCGATGGTGGTCATTCAGAACCTCAGCACCACTTGGAGGACGTCACCGGCGCCGCGGTCGAGCAGCGCGAGGGCGTCGGCGACCGCGCTGGCGTCGACGATGTGGCTGACCAGCGGCAGCGGGTCGAGGCTGTGCTCAGCCACCAGATCCATGAAGGTCTGCGCCACCCGGTCTCCGGTCCACCGGCCGGCCATGCTCGGCGCGGGGGTGGGCCCGGAGACCTGGGCGGCCACCAGCTGGATGCGGTTGTGGTGGAACTCCTCGCCGAGGCCGAGCGCGTCGGCCTGGCCCTGGTAGAAGCCGGCGGCCACCACCCGGCCGGCGTGCGTGGTGGACCGGATCGCCTCGTGCAACGCCGGGTACGCCCCGGACAACTCCAGGCAGACGTCCGCGCCCCGGCCGTCGGTGGCCCGACGCAGCACGGCCGCGGCGGAGTCGGTGCGGGCGTCCACTGTGGCTCTGGCGCCGTAGTCGACGGCGTGCGCCAGCCGGCCGGGCACCGGGTCGACGGCCACCACCCGGGCGCCGGAGAGCACCGCGAGCCGGGTGGCGAGCAGCCCGATGACGCCCTGCCCGAAGACACCGACCCAGTCACCGAGGTGCAGGTCACCGGCGAGTACGGCGGTCAGCGCGATGGCACCGGGCCGGGCGAAGACGGCGGCGAGCGGGTCCAGCCCGGCGGGGAGCGGCCGGACCGCGCCGGCGGCGAGCACCGCCTCGGCCCGGTGACCCCAGATGCCCCACACCAGTTGCCCCGGGTGCCGGTCGGTGACCTCGGGGGCCACCTCGACGATCTCGCCGACCTCCTCGTAGCCGAAGCCGATGAGCGGGTAGGGAACCGGGGTCTGGCGGGGGACGAACATCCGGGCGGAGTCGTCCCAGTCCTTGCTGAGCCGGGGATTGCTGCCCCGGTAGAGGGTCAGCTCGGTGCCGGCGGAAATGCCCGAGTAGCAGGTGCGGACCCGGACCTGCCCGGGGCCGAGCGGATCTGGTGGACAGGGCTCGAGGCTGATCCGTCGAGGCCCGGCGAGAGAGACGACCCAGTTGCCCATGTGTCACATCCCGGTAGCACTGGGCTCCAGGATAGCAAAAAATCGCCATATGTCTTGCCATTGATCTATCGATGCTGTTGAATCCGGCATGTACCCTTCGAGAGGAGTGCCACCGATGTCAGTACCTCCGAGGCGGATACTCGCCACCACCCTGATCATGGCACTGGCAGCGTCCACCCTGCTGGCCTGCGGAGATGACGGATCCGACAGCAACAGCAAAAAGATCACCGTTTGGAGCCTGGAAGACGTCGCCGACCGGGTCACCGCCACCAAGGCGATCATCGCCGACTTCACCGCGAAGACCGGGATCCAGGTCGACCTCGTGACCGTCAACGAGGACCAGTTCCCCTCCCTGATCGCCGCCAACGCCGCCGCCGGCGACCTGCCCGACGTGGTGGGCTCGGTCTCCCTGGCCGGCATCCGCACGCTCGCCGGAAACGAGCTGCTGCACGCCTCGGCGAACGCGGAGGTCGTCGACAAGCTGGGCAAGCAGACGTTCTCCCCCCGGGCACTGGAGTTGACAGCCGACGACGGCAAGCAGCTCGCCGTGCCCAGCGACGGGTGGGGGCAGTTGCTCGTCTACCGCAAGGACCTGTTCGCCGCCGCCGGCCTGCCCGCCCCGGACACCTACGAGCGGATCACCGACGCCGCGGCGAAACTCAACACCGGCGGCGTCGCCGGGATCACCGCGGCGACCTCCGCCAGCGACGTGTTCACCCAGCAGACCTTCGAGCACCTGGCCCTGGCCAACGGCTGCCAGCTCACCGACGACGCCGGGAAGGTCACCCTCGACTCGCCCCAGTGCGTCGAGGCGATCCGCTTCTACGGCGACCTGATCCGGACTAGCTCGGTGAAGGGCGCCCAGGACGTGGACACCACCCGGGCCACCTACTTCGCCGGCAAGGCGGCCATGGTCATCTGGTCGCCCTTCATCCTCGACGAGCTGGCCGGGCTGCGCAACGACGCCAAACCGACCTGCCCGCAGTGCCAGGCCGACCCGACGTTCCTGGCCAAGAACAGCGGGTTCGTCACCGCGATCAAGGGCCCGAACGGCACCGAGCCGGCGCAGTACGGCGAGATCAGCTCCTGGGCGGTGCTCGACGGGGCGGTAGCCGACCCGGCGAAGTCCTTCGTGGAGTACATGCTCGGTGACGGCTACCCGCGGTGGTTCGGGATGTCCCCCGAGGGTCGCTTCCCGGTGCGCAAGGGCACCCCCGCCGAGCCCGAGGCATACCTGACCCAGTGGAACACCAGCCAGGCCGGCGTGGACGCGAAGAAGCCACTGGTCGACGTGTTCGGCGAGGAGGTGCTCGCCACCCTGCGCCGCAGCCCGGACACCTTCCAGCGGTGGGGGCTCACCCAGGGGCAGGGCAAGCTGGTCGGCGCGATGCTCGGTGAGCTACCGGTGCCCAAGGCGCTCAGCGACGTCTACTCCGGCAAGTCCGACGCCGCGGCCGCCGCCGGCCGGGCCAAGAAGGACGTCGAGGCCATCAAGGCGGGCGTCAATTGACCACCACCGCGCCCGACACCGGCCGCTCCCCCAGCCGGGAGCGGCCGGGACGGGCCGGCCGCCGTCGCCCCCTGACCCTGCGCCGGCGCGAGTCCCGGGCCGGGCTCGCGCTCGTCGCACCCACCCTGCTCGTCACCATCGCGGTCATCGGCATCCCGATCGTGTGGACCGTGGTGCTCGCCTTCCAGCGGGTCCGGCTCGCCACGTTGCGCAAGACCGGCCTGTTCGGCGATCTCACAATCGACAACTTCGACCGGGTGCTGCACACCCCCGGCTTCGCCGAGACGCTGTGGGTCACGCTGATCTACAGCATCGGCGGCACCGTCGGGTCGATAGCGCTCGGTCTGGTGGCCGCCCTGGTGGTCCGCCGACCGTTCCGGGGCCGCACGCTGGTCCGGGCGTCCATGCTGCTGCCGTACGTGGCGCCGGTGGTCGCGGTGACCTTCGTGTGGCAGGTGATGCTCGATCCGCAGCTCGGCATCGTCAACGCGTGGGGCCAACGCCTGCTGGGCTGGGACGCCCCGGTGCCGTTCCTGTCCCAGGAGTCGACAGCGCTGAGCACTGTCATCGCCTTCGAGGCGTGGCGGTACTTCCCGTTCGCGTTCCTGTTCCTGCTGGCCCGGCTCCAGGCGGTGCCCGGTGAGTTGGAGGAGGCCGCCCGGGTCGACGGCGCGACCCCCACCCAACGGTTCCGGCACATCCTGCTGCCGCAACTGCTGCCGGTGATCGCCCTGCTCGGCGTGCTGCGCTTCATCATGACATTCAACAAGTTCGACGACGTCTACCTGCTCACCGGTGGCGCCGCCGGCACCGAGGTGGTCAGCGTGCGGGTCTACGAGTTCCTTACCGCGCGCACCGACATCGGTGCCGCCTCCGCGCAGGCGGTGGTGCTGGCCGTGGTGCTCATCGTGTTCGTGGTGATCTATCTGCGCTTCTTCGGACGGAGGGTGAGCTGATGGACCGGGACGTGGTCGAGACGGTCAGCCTGCGCTGGCTGCGCCGCCTGGTGATCGCCGCGTTCCTGGTGGTCACCGTCTTCCCCTTCTACTACATGCTGGTGCTCTCGATGCGCCCCATCGAGCAGCTGCTGCTCGACCCCGGTGCGCTGCTCGTCGGCTTCGGCGAGCTGACCGTTGCGACGTACGCCGAGGTCCTGAAGGCCACCGACGACGGAGGCCAGGGGTTCCTCACCTTCATCCGCAACAGCGGCCTGGTGGCGGTCGCGGCGACCGTGCTCACCCTGGTGGTGGCGATCCCCGGCGCGTACGCGGTGGCCCGGTTGCGGTTCTTCGGGCGGCGGCAGGTCGACTTCCTGTTCCTGGCGGTCTACCTGTTTCCGTCGATCGTCATCGCGATCCCCCTGTTCGTGGTGTTCAGCCTGGCCGAGCTGCGCGGCTCGCTGTTCGGCCTGGTGCTCGTCTACATCTCGCAGACGCTGCCGGTGTCGGTCTACATGCTGCGCAACTACTTCGAGACGATTCCGGTGAGTCTGGAGGAGTCCGCCGCCATCGACGGCGCCGGTCGGCTCGGCATCATCCGCCGCGTCAGCCTGCCCCTCGCCATGCCATCGATCATGGCGGTGGCGCTCTACGACTTCATGATCGCCTGGAACGAGTTCCTCTTCGCCCTGCTGTTCCTGATCGACAAGCCCGACCGGTGGACGGTGTCGCTGGGGTTGTCACTGCTCTCCGACGGGGTGGAGGTGCCCAAAACGGTGCTGATGGCCGGGTCGGTAGTCCTCACCCTGCCCATCGTGATCCTCTTCTTCGCCAGCGAGCGGCTGCTCACCGAGGGGCTGACCAGCGGCGCGGAGAAGGGATGATCGTCTCCCCCGGGTCCGCGGCCGTATCCCCACCGCCCCGGTTACGGTGGCCACATGGCCAACCCGACCCGCTGGGCGACCGACACCGGCCCCGAGCACTCACAGTGGTACATCGACCGGTTCCGGAAACTCGCGGCCGAGGGCGCGGACCTGGCCGGCGAGGCCCGCCTGGTGGACGCGCTTGTCGCGCCCGGCTCGCGGATCCTCGACGCCGGCAGCGGCACCGGCCGGGTCGGTGCCGCGCTGGCCGAGCGCGGGCACACGGTGGTCGGGGTGGACGCCGATCCGGCGCTGGTGGCTGCCGCCCGCGCCGACTATCCGGGCCCGACGTGGCTGGTCGCCGACCTGGCCGAGCTGGACCTGCCGGCGATGGGTGAGGCGGAGCCGTTCGACGCGGCGGTGCTGGCCGGCAACGTCCTCGCCTTCGTCGCTGTCGGCACCGAACCGGAGGTGCTGCGCCGGGTCGCGCGGCACCTGCGGCCCGACGGGGTGCTCACCGTGGGCTTCGGCACCGAGCGTGGTTACCCGCTCACCGCGTTCGACGCCGACGCGGTGGCCGCCGGCCTGCGGGTGGAGCAGCGCTTCGCCACCTGGGACCTGCGCCCGTGGCGTGACGACGCGCCGTTCGCGGTGAGCATCCTGCGCCGCCCGGCCGACTGACTCCCGACCCGGCCCCGGTCGGGCGGCGGCGCCCTCAGTCCGGGGCGGCGACCGCGCGAGCGGCGGCCGGGTCCAGGGTGGCGCCGGCGGGCACCAGGCTGACCAGCCCGGCGGGCAGCCGCAGCGGGCGCACATCGCGGTAGCCGAGCATCGCAAGCACCTCCCGGTCCGCGAGCACGTAGCGTCGGCCCAGGTCGGTGATGACGGACACCGCGCCGCCGGACGCGCCGGGCGCCGCGGCGGCCTCGACCACCGCGCCACGGCCCGGCTCCACCACCACGTGGTCGGCCAGCACCGCGCCGCCGCCGGGCGCGGTGCGCGGCGCTGTCGACAGGTCCCGCAGCGCTACGCCCCAGCGCACCTCGCCAACCCCACCGTCGTCGGCCACGCGGGTGCAGAGAGCCCCCTCGTCGCTGGCGGCGAGCCGGGGCGGGGTCGGCGGTGGGGCGTTCGCGCCGCTCGGCGCGAGGTCGGGCACCGTGGGCAGCGCGGCGAAACGGCCCAACGTCATCGGCACCGGCTCACCCTGCCCGGTGCGCGCCAGCAGCAGGCCGGCCTGCAACTCGGTGATGCCGGCCAGGCCGGCGTCGACGGCCACCGCGTACTGCCGGCCGCCACCGGAGTTGCTCACCAGGTAGACAGTGCCGATCGCGGCGTCCGGCACCTGGCTGGCGGGCTGACCCAGCCCGGGCAGGTCCAGCGGGGCGAGGTCACTGCCGGCGGGCAGCGAATTGAGCAGGGCGGGCGCCACCGCCACCGCCTGCGCGCGGGTGGTGGCGAGCGCCGCCAGTACCCGGCTGGGATCGCGGACGAGGTAGCGCCGCTGATGCCAGACCAGGTGCAGCCCGCCGTCGGGGTGGCGCAGCAGCAACGCCTCGTCGCCGAGTGGTCGGCCGCCACCGGGCTCGGTGCCGATCAGCAGCGCGGAGCGGGGCGCCTCGCCCGCCGGGGCCGTCGAGCAGACGGTCCACCCCTCCGTGGCCAGCCGGCCGGGAGCGGGCAGCGAGTCCGGCGCGTCGGCGATGCCCAGCGGCAGCCCACGCGGCACGCCGTCGATCGTGCGGCGGGAGACCAGCACGGTCTTGGACCTGTCGGCGCCGACGATCAGCAGCGCCGAGGCGTAGTTGAGGACCGGGTGCAGCTTCTGTTCGCGATAGACGAACCGGGCGCCGGACTCCTTCTCCACGACCACCGCGCCCGGGTCGCGCCAGCCCTTGCCGCCACCGGCGAACAGGCCGTAGAGCGCGGAGCCGCCGAGCCCGATCGCCGCGACCAGGACGCTGGCCAGGCCGGCGCCCGCCAGCCGCCGAAACGGCGACTGGGCCGGGTCGGTCTCCCGCATGACCAGAGCGGCGACCGCCCGCTGGACGCTGAACTGGTAGGAGTGCAGCTGGTCCTGCCGCGACGGCATGAGGTCCCTTCCGGTGGATCGGCCGGGGCACAGGATATGCGCTGCGTCGATGTCTCGGGACCCTGCGTGTCCGGTGCGGGGCAACCGGTAGCATCCGGGGACGAATCCGGCGGCGAGAGGGCACCCGTGGGCGCGCGTTTCGAGGAGTTGGCCTGGCGGGAGACCCCGATCGGCGCGATCAGCCTGCGCCGACGCCGGGATCCGGCCCTCCAGGTCGAGGTGTACGAGGTCAAGCTCGACGACGAGTACCTGATGTCCAGCCTGTTCCCGGTCGCGGAGATCGAGCTGGCCCGGCTGGGCCTCGCCGAGGTGGCTGGTGACACGCTCGACGTGGTGGTCGGCGGTCTCGGGCTGGGCTACACCGCCTGCGCGGCGCTTGGCGACCCACGGGTTCGCTCGCTGCTTGTGGTGGAGGCGATCGAGGACGTGATCGACTGGCACCGTCGGGGTCTGCTGCCGTTCGCGGCGGGGCTCGCCGAGGATCCGCGGACCCGGTTCGCGCAGGCCGACTTCTTCGCGGCGGTGGCCGGTGCGACCGGCTTCGACGCCGACCTGCCCGGGCGGCGCTTCGACGCCGTGCTGCTCGACGTCGACCACTCCCCGCGCAACGTGCTGCATCCGAGCCACGCCGCGTTCTACGACGCGACCGGTCTACGCCGCCTGGCCGCCCACCTGCGCCCGGAGGGGGTGTTCGCGCTCTGGTCGGACGATCCGCCGGACGCCGGGTTCACCGACACGCTCAGCGAGGTGTTCGCGAGCGTACGGGCACACGTCGTGCCGTTCGCCAATCCGCTGACCGGCGGCGAATCGGCCAACACCGTCTACGTGGCGCGTACCGGCCCCTGACCTCACACGAGCGGGCGTCGGAACCCGAGCCGACCAATCGGCATGGTGTCGGCCGGACGGGGAACGTTGGAACGGGCCGCCGCACCAGGCGCGGCCGGTCACAGGAGGTCGAGATGCGTGCGCTGCTCTGGGTCGTCGGCGTCGTCGCCGGTGTGCTGATCCTGCTCGGGTTGGTCCTCGAAGCGGTCCGCTGGCTGGCCATCATCGGTGTGATCGCGCTGGTGATCGTGATCGTCTGGGCCTTCTTCAAGGGGCGGCAGGCGGTGCAGCACCAGAGCCGACGACGCTGACCGGTCAGAACCAGTCCGGCCGCATGTCGAGCGTGGTGCGGTCCCGGCTCTCCAGCAGGTCGAACTGCGGCCCGGTGCGGGGCAGCTCGACGGTGAAGAAGTAGCGGGCGGCCTGCCGCTTACCGGCGTGGAACGCCTCGCCGGTGCCCTCCGGCGGCAACGCCAGCACCTGCTCCAGCCACATCCACGCGATCACCACGTGCCCGACGGCCTCCAGGTAGGCGGTGGCGTTGGCCAGCGCGAGCTCCGGGTCACCGTCGGCCCAGAGCCGGGCGGTGACCGAGGTGATCCGGTCCACCGAGGCGGCCAGCCGGTCCGCCAGGTCGGCCGCCTCGCCGCCGGCCTTCCGGCCCCGCTCGACGGTGTCGCCGATCGTCGCGGTCAGCACGGCGAGACCGGCGCCGCCCTGCATGGTCATCTTGCGGCCCAGCAGGTCCAACGCCTGGATGCCGTGGGTGCCTTCGTGAATCGGGTTGAGCCGGTTGTCCCGGTAGTGCTGCTCCACGTCGTGATCGCGGGTGTACCCGGCGCCGCCGAGCACCTGGATCGCCAGGTCGTTGGCGGTCAGGCACCACTGCGACGGCCAACTCTTGGTGATCGGGGTGAGCACGTCCAGCAGCAGATGCGATCGCTCGCGGTCCGCCGCGACGGGGGCGGTCCGCTGCTCGTCGAGCAGCCGCGCGCAGTAGAGCACCAGCGCCAGCGCCCCCTCCACGTAGCTCTTCTGCGCCAGCAGCATCCGTCGTACGTCGGGGTGGTCGATGATCGGCACCTGCGGCGCGGCCGGGTCCTTCGCGCCGACCGGCCGCCCCTGCGGCCGTTCCCGGGCGTACGCCAGGCTCTTGAGATAGCCGGTGTAACCCAGCGCGGTGGCGCCGGCCCCGACCCCGATCCGGGCCTCGTTCATCATGTGGAACATCTGGGCCAGGCCCTGGTGCGGCGCACCGACCAGGTGGCCGACCGCACCGGCGCGACCGCCCGGGGTGTGCGCGCCGTCGCCGAAGTTGAGCAGGGCGTTGGTGGTGCCCCGGAAACCCATCTTGTGGTTGAGCCCGGCCAACACGACGTCATTGCGGTCACCGAGTGAACCGTCCCGGCCGACCAGCACCTTGGGCACGATGAACAGCGAGATGCCCTTCACGCCGGGCGGGGCGCCAGGGATCCGCGCCAGCACCAGGTGGACGATGTTCTCGACCAGCTCATGATCACCACCGGAGATCCACATCTTGGTGCCGAAGAGCCGGTACGTGCCGTCCGCCTGGGGCTCCGCCCGGGTGGTGATGTCGGCGAGTGAACTGCCGGCGTGCGGCTCGGACAGGCACATGGTGCCGAAGAACCGGCCGTCGAGCATCGGCCGGACGTAGGTGTCCACCTGCTCGACGCTGCCGTGCGCCAGCAGCAGGTTGGCGTTGCCCAGGGTGAGGAACGGGTACGCGGAGGTGGCCACGTTCGCCGCCTGGAACCAGGTGAAGCAGGCCGCCGCGACGGCGTGCGGCAGTTGCAGGCCGCCGACCGAGGCGTCCAGCCCGGCGGTGAGCAGGCCCGTCTCGGCGAAACTGTCGAGCGCCACCTGGACCTGCGGGATCAGCCGCACCCGCTGCCCGTCGAAGGTGGGCTCGGCGAGGTCGGCGGCCCGATTGTGCGGGGCGAACTGCTCGGTGGCCACCCGTTCGGCGAGGTCCAGTGCGTCGTCGATCGTCTCCCGGGAGTGCTCCGCGTAGCGGGGACGCTCGACGAGTTGGGACACCCGCAGCCAGTCGTGCAGCAGGAAGTCGAGGTCGCGGCGGGAGAGCAGGGTGGACGGCACGGAAACTCCTCAGCGGGCTCGGGGTGGGAGTGTCCAGGACGACGGCCCACTGTCGCCCCGGCTCATCCTGACCGATCGTGGGGGCGGGCACCACAGGCGCGGGCGGCGTCGAGCGAGCGGAATGCGTCACACCGGTCGGCTGGGGGGTCGCCGCACCCGGAGATGTCCCGTCCGGGGTCCTCGGCCGGCTGTGCCCGAGATCCCGCCGCGCCGGCGACGCTGGACGGTTTCGTCCGGCCTGCGCCGGGGATACCGCGCCGGATGGCCGGATCCGTCGGCCGTCGGCGCGGACCGCAGGCACCGTCTGGCGGGTGAGGAGCGGGTCGATGTCCCCACTGTCCGGCGCGGAGGATCCCCGGTTGACCCCGGTGCTGAGCGAGGACCGGGTGTGCACGGGCGTGACGTCGCTGCGCGGGCGGCTCTTCCTGAGCTACCCGGCGGCGGACCGGCCGGGCGTACAGGTGGTCGAGGTGCTGCCGGACGGTCGCCGCGACCCGTATCCGGATCGCGCGTGGAATCGCGCCGATCGGTCGCCGGACAGCACCTTCGTGCACGTCAACAGCCTGCGCGCCGGCCCGGACGGCCGGTTGTGGATCGTCGACTCGGGTGCGCGGCAACTTGGCGACCGGCAGGTGCCCGGTGGCGCGCGGCTGATCGTGGTCGACCTGGACGCCGACCGCGTGGACCGGGTCTACCACCTTGCCGAGGCGGTGCACCCGACCAGCTATCTCGACGACGTGCGGTTCAACGGCCCGACGGCGTACCTCAGCGACGCGGGGGCGCCCGGTCTCGTCGTGCTGGACCTGGACTCGGGACGCTCCCGACGCGCGCTGGACGGGCATCCGAGCGCGGTGGGTGGGCCGCTGGTCGCCGACGGGCGGGTGGTGCGGGACGCGACAGGTGCCGAGGTACGCCTGCACATGGATCAACTGGAGGTGTCGCCGGACGGCCGGTGGCTCTACTACCAACCGGCCTCCGGCGGGATGTCCCGGATCGGCACCCGCTGGTTGGACGACCCGTCGGTGCCCGTCGAGGAGACGGCCGGGCGGGTCGAACCGTGGTGTGACACGCCCTGCACCGGGGGCACGGCGATCGACGCCGACGGGACCATCTACCTCAGCGACGTGGAACGACGACGCGTCCTCGCCCTCGCATCCGACGGCAGCGTGCGGACCCTCGTCGATGATCCCCGGCTGGTCTGGGTGGACGCGATGTGGCTCGATGCCGACGCCCGACTCTGGCTGCCTGCGGCACAGTTGCACCTGACCGCCGGGCTCAACGGCGGACAGTCGGCAGTGGACTATCCGGTGTGGATCTACCGGATGCCGGTCGATGTCGGGCCGCCCGCACGGGATCACAGCTGAGCGGTTTCCCGGCCCGGGGTCGGAGGGCGTACCAGGGCCGCCACCGGCACCCGCGGCTGGCGCCTGGCGCTCGGCCCGCCGCCGAAATATGCTGCCCCGCATGCACCGCAGCCGCGTCTACGCCCTGCTGATCGACACCCCCGAGGCGGAGGCCGCGCAGGCGGCCGAGTTCTGGTCGGCGGCGCTCGGCGTCGACACCCGCTCCGTTCCGGCCGAGCCGCAGTTCGTCGGCCTGCACGAGGCGCTGCCGGGGCTGGTGACGGCCGTGCAGGCGGTGGACGACGCGCCGCGCTATCACCTCGACATCGAGACCGACGACGTGGCGGCCGAGACCGCCCGGCTGCTCGACCTGGGTGCCATCGAGGTGTCGCGGTGGTTGGAGTGCCGGATCCTGCGGGCCCCCGGTGGGCATCTGCTGTGTGTGCTGCCGGTGGCGAGCCCACCGGAGCTTTTCGCGGCGCAGGCCCGCACCTGGCCCTGAGCCGCCGGCTGTCACAGGGCGGCGCTACGGTCCCGACCATGGCTGATTTCGTGTTGGTTGCCGGGGCGTGGCTGGGGTCGTGGGCATGGGACGAGGTGGTGCCGCCGTTGCGGGCGGCCGGGCACGGCACCTACCCGCTGACCCTCTCCGGCCTCGCCGAGCGACAGGGCGTGGCCGCCGGCCAGCAGACCCACGTACGGGACATCGTCGACGAGATCGAGCACCGGGACCTGCGCGACGTGGTGCTGGTCGGGCACAGCTACTCCGGCATTCCGGTGGGTCAGGCCGCCGAGCGGATCGGCGACCGGCTGACCCGGGTGGTCTTCGTCGACGCGGAGGTGCCTGTCGACGGCGGGTCGTTCGCGTCCGGTTGGTGGCAGGGTCAGCCGGCGTTCGACGCGCTGCTCGCCGGCAACGGCGGCTCCTGGGCGCCGCTGGGTGTGGCTGACCTCGCTGGTCAGGGGCTCAGCGACGAGCAGGCGACCCGGCTGGCCGAGGGCTCCACCGCGCACCCGGGCGCCACGCTCACCGAGCCGGCCGTGCTGACCCGCCCGCTGGGCGAGCTGCCGACGACGTACCTCAAATGCCTGCTCGACGGGCCGGAGCCCAACGACACGGTGGCTGAGCTGCTGACCAGTGACCGCTGGCGGCTGGTCACGATGGCGACAGGTCACTGGCCGATGTTCTCCCAACCCACCGAGCTGGCGCAGATACTGCTGGCGGAGGCCGCCTGACCTGCCCGACCCGGGCCCGTTGCGGCGGCGTGCGGCCGGAGCGGGCCCAGCTCGACGTGGGGCGTCAGGCAGGTCGGGCCGTGGGGTCGTCGAGGGTCCTGATGTGACGCACCGGCGACGCGACCAGCCAGAGCACGGCGAGCACACCACCCAGGCCGGCGACGACAAGGGTGGGCCGCAGCCCGATGGTGGTGCCCAACGCGCCACCGACAAGCGCGCCGAGCGGCCGGATGCCGTAGTTGACGGCGCTGTACGCACCGGCGCGGCGTCCCCGCGCGTCGTCGGGTGTCACGGCGGCCAGGAGGGCGTTGAGGTTGACGTCCATCAGCATCACCCCGACGCTGGAGACCAACTCGATGGCCGCCAGGGCTGCCACCTTCGTCGCGGTCGGCCCGGACACCAGAGCGGTCAGTGCCAGCGGCGCGGGAAAGAGCACCGCGCCGATCATCGCGGTACGCCCCAGTCCGATGGCGCGCGAGATCCGTGGGGCGAGCGCCGCCCCCGCGAGCCCGCCGACCGCCCCGAATCCGATGGAGAGGCCTATCGCGCCAGCCGACAGGTCGAGTTCGCGGCTGGCGTAGAGCACCAGCAGGGCGCTCGCGATGAAGGTGAAGAAGTTGACGGTGCTGGTGCAACCGAGGGCGGCCCGCAGCACCGGGTGCCGCAGCACCAGCACGAGCCCCTCGCGGACCAGGTCGAGGGTGGACGTGCGGCGCGGCGGCGGCGGTGGCTCGGTCACCGGGATGCGGCTGAGCAGCAGCGCGGAGCCGAGGAAGGAGACCGCGTCGACGACGATCGCTACCGGCGCGCTCAGCGCCTGGACCAGCCCACCACCGACGGCCGGACCGGCGATGAACGAGAGCGAGCGGCTCATGCTCAGCTTGCTGTTCGCGTCCACGTACGCCGATCGCGGCACCAGGGCCACGAAGAACGCCTGGCGTGCCATGGCGAACAGTACGGCCCCGGCCCCGGTGAGCAGTGCCACCAGGTAGAGCTGGGTGAGGGTGAGCGCGCCGAGCAGGTAGAACACCGGCAGGCTGAGCAGCACCCCGGCGCGGATCAGGTCCGCGATGATCAGGAGTCGCCGTTTGTGGGTGCGCTGGTCCACCCAGGCGCCCAGGAACAGTCCCAACAGGTTGGGCAGCCAGATCAACGCGGTCAGGACGCTCACCTGCAGTGGCGTCGCGGCGAGCAGGCTGACGGCGATCAGCGGCAGGGCCAGTTCGCTGATCCGATCACCGAAATCGGAGATCGTCTGACCGATCCAGAAGGTGCGGAACCGCCGGTCGCGATGCAGGGCCGGCGGGGGCACGGTGCCGGTGGCGTTCACGGTGCCGGCGCCGCTCACGACGTGGCCGGGTCGTCGCCGGGCTCGGCCGGGGCGTCGTCGCTCGGCTCGGGCAGGAGATAGCGCAGCATCCGGACGATCCGCGCGCCGTCCGGCGCGGGGCCCTCCTTGCGTCGCACGTACGGAGCGATCAGCTCCTCGATCGACTCCTCGAGCTGTCGCAGCTCGTCGGCTGTTGCCACGAACCGGGTGTCGGCCATGCCGGCCAGCGCCCGCCACTCGGAGTCCAGCCGGGGTTCCTCGCGCAGCAGCCACTGCTGGGGCGCGTCGGCGTTGCGGGCGAACATCTCGCCGCGCAGCTGTTGGCTGGCCGTCTGCCCTTCGACACTGTCGGGCACTGTGAAGCGGAAGCCCCGGGCGACCGCCTGCCACCAACGTTCCCGTTTGCTGGTGGCGCCATCCCAGTCGCTGACCAGGCCGAACGTCGCGAGATGGCGCAGGTGCCAGCTGACCACCGACGGAGTGGCGCCGACGTGCGGCGACAGCCCGGTCGCGGTGGCCGGGCCGTGCCGCTGAAGGTGTTCGAGGATCGCCAGCCGCACCGGATGGGCGAGCGCCCGCAACGCCTGCGGCTCGGTGATCTCGAAATCCCCGTACGGATTCTTGAGAGACATCTTTCGAAAGTAGTCTCTCAGATAAAGTCCGGCAACCCCGGTCCGTACCGGATCGCGTGCCGGTCAGGCGATGCCCAACCGCGCCAACGGTTCGACAAGCTCCCGCTCCTCGTAGCTCAGGTGCGACAGCAGGGCGTCGGTCAGCAGATCCACCGCCGCCCGCAACTCCGCGAGACCGTCCGGAGACCCGACGTACGCGACAAGAGCTCGGTCGACGCCCTCCAACACGTCGTGGATGACGTGGTGCTCCTGCTCCAGCCGGTCGACGACCGGTCCGAGTCGCGGGTCACGCGCCCGCAACCGGGGAAAGAACGACTGGTCCTCGATGGTGTGGTGGGTGGTGACGATCCGGCAGTACGACTCGCAGTAGACGCCGAGCGTCCAGCGGTTCTGTCGCATGGTCATGGTGTTGATGTGGGACCGGGCCGCACCGGCGTCGATCTCGCCGGCCGCCACCTGCTCGATCAGATCGTGAATCTGGGCCAACTCGGCACGCAGGCCGTCGTGGATCTGCACCAGGTGCGCCCCGGTGGCCTGCTCGTGCGGCGTGTAGGTGCGGTCCGGGTCGGGCGCGGGCCCGCTCGGTCGGGTCGACTCGTCCCAGACCTGCTGCTCACTGCGCCGTACGCCGTCGTCCGGGGTCGGCACCACGGCGAACGCACCCCCGGTCACTGTCGCCCGGCTCGGTCGCGCCGCCGACTCCGGCGCACGCACCGCACGCTCCGGCTCCGGCGCACGGCCCTCGCGCTCCGGCGCGTGCTCCAGTTTCGGCGCGGCACCGCGATCACGCTCGGCCGCGACCAGCTCGCGAACCGCCGGAGCCACCTCGCCGGCGAACCGGCGCAGGTCGTCGGGATCGTCGCTGCCGAGGATGAAGGTGCTCACCCCCTCCCCCAGCGCCAGCTCGGCCAGTTCCCGCGCCCACTGCGCGGCAGGCCCGTTCAGGGACCCGCTTGCGGCGGCCGAGAACCGCCCCGAGATGTTGAGCAGCCGCCGCACGTCCTGCGGTGACCTGCCGGCCTCCCGCGCGGCGTCGTCGATTGTCGCGTTACCCCTGGCCAGGTCACCCGGCTGGAGATAGCCGAGCGACGGCAGCCAACCATCGGCCCGGCGACCGGTGAGCTGGAGCATCCGGGGCTTGTACGCGCCCAACCAGATCGGCACCGCGTGGGCCGGTGCCGGCCCGCGCTTGGCGCCGCGCACCCGGTAGAACTCACCATCGACGCGCACGCCGCCCCGCGTCTCGGCGTCCCAGAGCTGGCGGATGACCTCGATGGCCTCCTCCAACGCGCGTACGCCCTGGCCCGGGGTCAGGCGTCGGCCGCCCATCGCCTCGATGGCCTCCCAGAACGCTCCCGCGCCGAGGCCGAGAGCGACCCGGCCGCCGCTGAGCAGGTCCAGGCTTGCCACGCTGCGGGCGAGCACCGCCGGTGGCCGCAGTGGCAGGTTCGTCACGTTCGCCGCCACCTGCACGCGGCTGGTCCGGGCCGCGACGAAGCTGAGCAGGGTCCAGGTGTCGAGGAACGCGGGCTGGTACGGGTGGTCCTGGAAGGTGACCAGGTCCAGCCCGACCTGCTCGGTCAGGACGGCCAGGCCGACAGTGGCGGCCGGGTTGTCACCGCTGGGGGTGACGAACGAGCCGAAGACCAGGTCATGGCCGTAGTCGCTCATGGGCGAGCCTCCCGATTCACGCGACGCCTCGAACGATGCGCCATGACCACGACCTTATGTCATACAGAACATCTTCTGCCAACAAGGTCTTCGTCACTGCGCTATTGTCGGGGGATGACGGGTGCCCCACACCGGCCGGACCGGCCCGATCCGCTCGACGACGACCTGGGCTGGATGCTCGGGATCGTCTTCCGTGGCTACGTCCGGGCGGCCGAGCACGCGCTCACCGACTTTCCCGGTGGCCCACGCGGCTACCAGGTGCTCACCGCAGCGATCAACGGGCCAGCCCGAAACCAGGGTGCGATAGCGGAGGAGCTCGGCATCGACCGCACCGTGCTCACGTATCTGATCGACGACCTGGAACGGCCCGGGTTCGTCGCCCGGCGGGCGGACCCGGCAGACCGGCGCAACCGGCTCGTCGACGTCACCGACGTCGGCCGCACCGCCTGGGAGCAACGGCGTCTGGCGCTGCGGCGCGTCGAATCGCACCTGTTGGGGGCGCTCACGCCGACCGAGTCGGCGACGCTGCGGGCACTGCTGCAGCGGGTCGCCTGCTCCGCCCAGGCGATGGACCCGTTGCGCGACCTCTGCGAGGTGGTGTCGCAGGTGCAACCCGCGCCGGCGCCGGACCAGACCGGCCCACCGGCCGGGCGCGGCGGCCGGAGCGCCGCTGCCCGGGGCCGTCGCCGCAGCACCGACTGACCGCCGCGCGGTGGCCAGCGCCGTAGGGCGACGTGTCCGGTTCGGACCAGCCGCGACGACGGCCCGCCGGACGAAAACGCGACGCGGGCCCGCCCGGCTCCACCGACGTGGTACGTCGAGCGCAGCCGGACGGGCCCGCCGTGCCGCTGCCGGATGGGGTCAGCGCACCTGCACGAACACCGGGTTCGAGTAGAACCACAGGTCGTCCCACGGGCTCTCCAGCCCGTCGGCGAGCGGCTCGGCCTCGTCGGTGCTGGTGCCGCGCACCCGCGCGTAGGTGTCGGCCTCGACGTTGCGCAGCGTGTGCCGGATGACGTAGTCCTCGCCCTGTCGACGCCAGTCGCGCGGGCCGAACCGGGCCACCACCTTGGTGGTGGGGTTGGTGTCGGCGTCCAGGTTGGCGCTCGGGCCGGTGATCTGACCGACGATCAGGTCGACCCGACGGACCTCGGGGCGGTCCCCGTGCGCGTTCACGCCGCCCAACGGACGGAACGTGATCTCGATCTCGACATCGGTACGGCTGCGGCGGCTGACCGTGATGGTCTCGCCCACCTCGGCGGTCTTGCCCTGGGACCTGGCGGTGACGTCGAGGCTGCGGATCAGGTCACCGGTGGTGACCCAGATCCGGCCGTTACGCAGACCGTCCATGATGTCGCCGTAGTCCTGGCGGGCGTGCACGTAGGTCTTGCTGTACTCGCCCGGCCAGAAGTCGGAGCCGCCGCGGGTCCAGTGCACGTGCGAGTCCGAGGTCGCGGTGATCCACCAGCGCCGCCCCTCACCGAGGAGCGAGTCCCAGAGTCCGCCGACCCGGGCGGTCATCTGGTCGAACCCACCGTAGGTCGGGTGGTTGCCGTACCCGCCGCGCTTGCCGCCGTTGAGCGGGCCCGCCTGGTGGCCGGGTGCGCCCTCGAAGCCGATGTAGACATCCGGCGCCGCGTCGTTGCCGTTGCGGAACTCGCGCGGGGTGTCCTGGCCGTAGACGCCGAGACCGGGCGCCGACCGGGACGCGTGGTGGGCGATCACCAGTGGCTTGTGCGGCATGCCCCGGGCGACCTTGAGGAACTCCACCATCTTGGCCTCGGTGTCCCGCGCCGGCTCGGTGGGGAACGCGTCGTACTTCGCGAACCGGCTCTCCAGCTCGAAGAGCTGCTTCGCCTCGTCGTCGTGGCGCGGGATCATCAGCGTGTGGTGGTCCAGCGAGGGCGCGTCGAACTCCATCCCCCAGAACTGGAGCACCTCGGGCACCAACTTGCGGGACCGCAGCAGGTCGGGGTACGCCTGCTCGATGTTCACCTTGGAGTGCGTCGGTCCACCGTGGTCGGTGCACATCGCCCAGGTCAGGCCGAAGTTCTTCGCCATGATGGCGTTGGTGACGATCGGGTAGACCGCGTCCGCGCCCTTGTGGAAGACGATCGGGCTCTTCGTGGTGTCGAACTCGCCGCTGTACTCGGAGTGGACGTGGTGGTCACCAGCACGCCACGCCCGGTTCTTGGAGTTGCCCCGGTCGCCCGTCTCGCCAGCCGGCCGACGGTCCTCGTCGGCCCAGGCCGCACTGGCGCCGACGAGCGGGCTGGCCGCTGCCAGCGTCGCGCCGACGCCCGCGTACTTGACCAGCTTGCGCCGGGACAGCTGTGCGTGTTCGGTCTCTTCGGGTTGCTTGTCTCGCACTGCGGGCCTCTCCTCGATCAAGCGAATGCTCTTTCGATCGAGAAGCCTCGGAGAGGGTGGTGAACACCCGTCGTACGGTGTGCGTGCCTGCCATGAACACCTCGCCCTGAGCTGCCGAAACCGCCGGCCGCGCGCAGCAGCGGGTCACGTCGCGACCGCGCCGGGTGCCCGACTGCCCGAACTCCCCCGGCACTGCTGAGCAACGGCTCGGCGGTCCCGTAGTCGACGAGCCGGGGCGGTCAGCTCGGTGGCCGGCCGACCCAGCCGGACCGCGGATCACCACCGATCTGCGATACCGATTGATGTCCGCCCGCCCGGCGCTCGCGGTGGACCTCCGATGCGGACGGTCGCCGCCGGACGGCTGCCGGTCAGATCCGGGCGCGGGGCAGCCAACCGAGGAACCGAAGCCGGACCCGGGGCAGCGGCACGGTGGGCAGATCCTGGGCGGCGGCGACGAGGCAGGAGCCCAGATAGACAGCGAGGGCGGTACGCGCTCCGCCGAACTCGGCGAGCAACTGGCTCTGTTTCGTGGCGCAGGGCCACTCGCGACCGCAGCCGGTGCAGGTCCAGCTCGGTGGGTTGGGGAGGTGCTCCGGCAGCTTCGCGCGACGATACCGGCCGACGACGCTGTTGTCCGCGCGCACGTCGCGTCGGCGCGGTATCGGGCGTCCGTTGCGGGAGGCGGTCGGGCGGGCGCCCGGTAGGTAACGCCCGACGGTGCCGAGCAGCACGCCCACCCGGATCAGGGCGTCCGGCCCGACGTGGTGGGCCAGCAGCGCGGTCATCAGGTAGTGCCCCAGCAGGTCGAACGCCTCGCGGCTGAGCCCAAGGTCACGGCAGAGGTCGACGAAGTCCGGTGTGGTCAGCGGCACACGGTTGTCAAGTGCGCGGCGCAGCACCTCGCGCAGATCGGTGCCGAGTCGTTGCACCGCGTCGCTCTCACCCAGCCCCAGGCTGTCCTCGTCCACCACCCGGGCCAGCGCCTCCGCCACGGCCAGTCGAACGACGCGGTCAGGATCAGTACTGTCCAAGGTGCACCCCTCTCGTAGGCCGATCATCCGGCGGCGGCCCGATCGCCCCGCAGCGCCGGAGAAATCATGAACAAGATTTCGCTGCCGCCCACGACCATGGCTAGGACAGCGGACGCAGAACCCGCCGGCCGGTTAGCCGGAAAGCGAAGTCGACTGCCGACACGCTGCGTTGATTGGCATGAGCGCCGACAGCGATTGTCGTATGGTGACATTCCCATCAACGAATATTGCACACTGAAGCCTCCGCACCAGCCAGTCCCGTCAGCACGCCCCATCGACAGGTCGCTGCCGTCCCGCTCGCGACGTTCCACCTCACTGCACCGCCGGCCATTGCCGTGCCGAGCCACCGCGGAACACCTCAGCACGTCGCGACCTGGCCGCCGGCACCAGTTCACCCTCCCGGCGGCTCCTCCACCGGACGGAGACAGCGGATGACGTCATCACCAGTGCAGACCCGACACTTCGACAGCCGTGACCCAGTGGCCATTCACGAGTTCCTGTCCACGACGTACGACCCGAAGCTGCGCCTGGACAGCAGGAAGAGATTCCGACTGGCCCATCACCGCGTCGACGCCGGCCCCTTCGCCATCGCGACCACCCGGCAGACCGGGCACCTCGACATCAGCGCCACCGAGCTTCGCGGACTGGTCCTCGGGTGCACCCGCACCGCCCGCGTCGATCGCGGCTGCGCCGGATCCGCCAACCGGTTCAACCCCGGCGAGGTCTTCCTCGTCACCAAGCCGGAGGAGCCCTGCACCGTACGCTGGCATCCTGGCGAGGTGGAGCTCTGCGTGCTGGATCTGGCGGTGCTGGAGCAGGTGGCCACCACCGCGCCGGCCCGACGACCCGGTCGGATCCGATTCACCGACCTGGGTCCCGCCGACGAGGCGCTCGCCCGGCAGTGGCGCAGCACCATCAGTTTCGTCAGCGACGTCGTGCTGAACAACCCGACCGCCAGCGCGCAACCGCTGGTGATCGGCAACGCCGCGCGAATGCTCGCCGCGGCGGCGCTCACCGTCTTCCCGAACACAGCGTTCACCGAACCGACCGTCGCCGACCGACACGACGCCAGCACCGCCACGCTGCGACGGGCGATCAGCTTCATGGAGGACCACGCCGACCGGGACATCAGCGCGGCCGACATCGCCGCCGCGGCCGGTGTCTCGTTGCGGGCGGTGCAGTTGGCCTTCCGCCGTCATCGCGGCACCACCCCGATGGCGTTCCTGCGTCGGATCCGGCTCGCTCGGGCACACCACGACCTGCTGCGCGCCGACCCGCGCCAGGAGACCGTCTCGGCGATCGCCAGCCGGTGGGGGTTCGCCAGCCACAGCAGGTTCACCGCCCGCTATCACGCCAGCTATGGCGTGCCGCCCCGGGAGACGCTGCATGCCTGAGGCGCGCAGGGGCCGGCCGGCCCCAAGGCGGGACCACGTCGACAGGTCCCGGCCACAACCGCGAACCTAGAGCAGCCATCCGCGTCGTGGGTCGGCTGCCGCTGCCGGTACGTCGATCAGGTCAGCCCGTCCCGGTGGACTCCGTGGGCAGCAGACCGCGCAGCAGACCACGCAGGGTCCGCTCGACGAGGTCACCCCGAGGTGCCGGCCCGGGAGGCCTACCGAACGCCGCGACCAGGTGCGGGTACGCCGTGAGGTCGATCCCGTCGAAGCTGAGCCCCCCGACGGCGGCCTCGCGACGGGCGAAGAGGCTCACCACGCCGGTCATCATCGCGATCGCCTCGAACTTCGCCGCGACGGGACAGCGAACCGGCTCCAGGATTCGCAGACAGTTGTCGAACCAGGCGAGACTCTCGGGGCCGGCCCCGGACGGCCGGTGGATCACGTCGAGCAGCCACGGGTGGGTGCCGAACAGCGCCAACTGCCGGCGACCCAGCAGCACCATCGTGTCCAACCAGTCGCCGCGCGCCTGCGGGTACGGCCGCAACTCCCCCACCGCCCGGTCGGTCATCAGGTCGAGCAGGTCGTCGCGGGAGGACAGGTACCGGTAGAGCGAACCGGCTCCGGTGCCGAGTGCGCCGGCCACCGCGCGCATCGACACCGCCGCCAGCCCTTCGGCGTCGGCCAGGGCGATGGCGGCCCCGACGATGGCGTCCCGACTGTGTGCCGGCGTGGGGCCGCGGGTGCCGCGTTCGGGCCTGCTCCAGATCGACTGCCGGTCGGGGCCGGCACCGGCGGGTGCGTCACTCACCGATCTACTGTAAACTGCAAACGTCGTTCGCAGTTGTTGTCGGCGTCGGAAAGGGTGGGCCGCGCATGGAGCAGGTCAGGGCACGAGACGGCGCGACGATCGTGCTGCACTCGACGGGGACGGGGCCGGGGATCGTCGTGGTGCACGGCGGCGGCACGACGATCGACGTCTACCGGCGGCTGGCCCGGGCGCTCGCCGACCGGTTCACCGTGCACCTCTACAACCGACGAGGGCGGGCCGACGCGCCACCGAGGTCGATGCCCTACACGGTGGACCAGGAGGTCGACGACCTCGCCGCGGTGCTGGAGCACACCGGCGCCGGCAACGTCATCGGCCACAGCAGCGGGGGCTTCCTGGTGCTCGAAGCCGCACTCCGACTGCCGATCGACCGGCTCGCCCTCTACGACGCCGCGATCTCGATCGACGGCAGCTTCCCGTCGGCGTGGTTGCCGTCCGCGCGGACGGCGGCGCAGGCCGGTGACACCGCCCGGGCTCTCGCCATCACGACCGCCGGGATCAACCCGCACATGGCGGCGGGACGACTCCCGTTCGGCGTCCGGACCGCGATCATCCGCGCCTTCCTGCGTACCCCGATCGGGCGGACCATGGGCGAGCTGCTACCGAGCACGTTGGACGAGACCGCCCTGATCCTGGCGCACGACGGCCCGGCCACCCGGTGGGCCGGCGTGACCGCCGAGGTGCTGCTGGCCTGCGGCGCAGACGGCCCGCCGCACTACGTGGACCAGAACGCCGCGCTCGCCCGCGCCCTGCCGCGCGCCCGGACGCTCACGGTGGCGCGCAGCGGCCACGACGCCATCAACCGGGCACACCCGAGGATCACCGACCCGCTCGCCGACTTCTTCGCCGCGCCGGTGACACCGGAGCGGACGAGCCACTCCTGACCGGCCGCGTGGCCCGCCCACCTTCATTGATCTTGGCTAGGGTGGTGGGCATGCCCGCACACCCTCCGCACCGCCACCACGACGGCCGGCGGTGTGCCCCCGCCACAGCCCTCGCGCGCCCGATCGAGCCGGCCGACTGGTGAGCGCGGCGCCCGTGCCCGCCCAGCGTGGTGTGCCGGCCACACCCCCGCCGCACCGTTCCGGATGGGTCGCCCGCTGCGCCCGACTCTCCCGATCACGCCCCTTCGAGATCGCCATCGTCGTGGTCATCCTCGCCAACGGCATCGTGCTCGGCCTGGAGACGTACGACGACCTCAGCCCGGCGGGCGCGGCACTGCACTGGCTGGAGGTGTGCTTCCGCGTCGTCTTCGTCGTCGAGATCGGCATCCGACTGGCGGCCTACGGCACGCGTCCGCAGGACTTCTTCCGGCACGGCTGGAACGTCTTCGACTTCGTGGTGATCGCAGCGATCTTCATACCGAGCCTGCACGGTGACCCGGCGCTGCTCCGCGTCGTACGGGTCGCCCGCATGGTCCGGTTGGTCCGGTTCTCGCCGGGCCTACGGACCATCGTCTCCGCGTTGTGGCGCAGCCTGCCGGGCGTCACCGGTTTTCTTGCCCTGGCCGTGGTGACGCTCTACGTGTACGGCATGGCCGGCTGGCTGATCTTCGGCAACAGGTATCCGGCGGAGTACGGCGACATCGGCCGGTCGCTGCTCACCCTGTTCGTGTTGCTGTCGTTGGAGACGCTGCCGGACCTCATCGAGCAGGGCATGGCCATCTCGCCGTGGACGCTGCTGTACTACGTCAGCTACGTGGTCATCACCGTCAACCTGCTGCTCAACATCCTCATCGCGGTCATCGTCAACTCGATGGAGGAGGCACGCCGATTGGAGATGACCGAGCGGCTGGCTCCCGACTACGACGAGGACGGCGACGGCGTGCCGGACGAGGTGGACCGCATCGCGCTCACCCAGCGGCTGGACGACCTGCGGGCGGTCATCGCCGAGTTGGAGCGGGAGCTACGCATCGACCGGGACGACGGGCACGGCCGGTCCCACCGGGGCGACACCCGCACCAGACGGTGACGCTCGCGCCAGGCGTTCACGGCGGCCCCACCCGGGCTTCGGGGTGAGCGATCCCCGGGCGGGCCGTGGCCCGCCCGGGGTCGAAATGTGGCGGCTCAGCGACCGTTTGTCACTGACCGAGCAGGGTCCGGATCTGCTGCGCGTAGCCGGCCACCGTGAAGTCGGGGCCGACGGAGTCCACCAGGATCAGGTCGTTGATGGTGTGGTTGACGCGCAGCGGCAGGAGCGCCTGGTACTCGGCGGACTCGTACCAGGCCTTCGCGGTCTGCGCGTCCGGGAACTCGATCAGGACGGCCGAACCCTCCCAGGAACCCTCGATGACCTGCACCGGGGCGTCCAGGACGAGCCACTTGCCGCCGTACGCCCTGGTGGTGGCCTCCACCTGCTCCAGGTAACGCAGGGACTCCTCGGTCGGCACTCCACCGGGGATACGCAGGTGGTTGATCAGGTACGTGCTCATGTCTCACTCCTGTGGGGTGATGGTTGCCCGGTCGAATGCGTACGACCGGTCGTCTTATATTGGGTAGGTGCTGCGCCAAATGGACAACACGCATGGTTACCGGTGGGAGCTGGCGCGGATCAGGTCAGAATCCGGGTCCTGGTGATCGCCAAGAACTCCCTGACGGCCGCCGGGTCACCTGACGCCTTCGCCCGCGCCGCCGCACCCTCGTAGCTGGACACGACGAAGCCGGCGAGATCCCGGGCTGGTTCGGCTCCATGCAGCTCACCGGCTGCACGCGCCTGCTCGATCGCCGTGGCGAGGGCGGCGACCCAGCGACCGAAGCCGGCGTCGACAGCGTCGCGCAGAACACCGCTGTGGGCCGGGATCTCGGTGGCGAAGTTGCCGAGCAGGCAGCCGCGATCACCCATGGTGTCACTCAGGCCGGTGATGTAGTGGAGATGGTTGGTGATCCGCTCAAGCGGGGTGCCGCCCTGCTTCTCGTCGAGCATCTCCAGCCTCATCGCCGTGGAGTATCTCGCCACCGAGTCGAGGGCGAGGTCCTCCTTGCTGGCGAAGTGGTTGTAGAAGGTGCCCTTTGGTGCTCCGGCGGCGGCGACGATGTCCTGCACGCTCGTGCCGTTGTAGCCGCGCAGGTGAAACAGGTCCAGCGCGGCGTCGGACAGCCGTTGCCGCGTCCCGGCGGAGGCCTGCGACTTCGGTCGTGGCATAGCGGCGCTCCTTCCGGTCGGGCTTCGGCTGGCTGACACCCAAACAATATGACCAGTCGTCTCGGAATGCCAATCCTGTGACCACAGTCATCCCGCAGTACGGTGGAGCGGCCATGAACCGGGATTTCAGCGCGATTCGCCAGGAGCTGCTGCGGCTGCGCGAGCAGACCGAGGCGCAGGCCACCGCCCTGAACGGCGACCTGCGGAGCCTCTTCGAGGCGTCCCGGTCGTCAAACGCCGACGACGAGCACGACCCCGAGGGCAGCACTATCGCCTTCGAACGTGCCCAGCTCAGCGCCGTCCTGGACGCGGCCCGCCGACGCCTGGCCGAGCTGGACGTCGCGCTGCGGCGGGTCGACGACGGCAGCTACGGCGTGTGCGAACGCTGTGGCGGCCCGATTCCCGCCGAACGCCTCACCGCCCGCCCGTCGGCCCGAACGTGTGTGGCCTGCGCCAGCCGACGGTGACGGTGGAGGTGCTCGTCCACGGGCCTGGTGTCGCACCAAGCTGCATCAGCTCGGGCAGCAGCCACCGGCGGACACGGCGTCGAGGGGGATCAGGCTGATCGGCGCGGACAGCAATCCACCGGAGAGACCGGTGGAGAGGCCGCGCCCGGCCGACCCGGAGGCCGGCGCCGGGCCGCAGCAGTCGTCGCCGCTCGCCGAGTCGACGGGGTTGCTGGTGCACACGCCGGTCTCCGGCAGGTCGAGGTGGACGTCGCGGGCGGCAGCCCAATCCCCGGCGAGGGCGGCGACCACGGAGCGGACCTGCTCGTAGCCGGTGGCCAGCAGAAACGTCGGCGCCCGGCCGTAGGACTTCATGCCGACGGCGTAGTAGCCGCTCTCCGGGTGGGCGAGCTCGTCCACCCCGTGCGGTGGCACGGTGCCGCAGGAGTGCTCGTTGGGGTCGATAAGGGGGGCCAGGGCACGGGTGGCGCCCAGGACCGGGTCCAGGTCGAGGCGCAACTCAGCGGCGATCGAGTGGTCCGGCCGGAAGCCGGTGGCGGCGGCGACGCGGTCGACGGTGATCGACTCATCGGCACCGTCGGCGGCCCGCACGACGACGCGCACCCGGCCGGCGGTCGGGGTGAGCGCATGCACGGAGAACCCGGTGAGCAGCCGGATGCGCCCGGCCTCGACGTGCGCGCGCAGCCGCGAACCGAGCGCCCCGCGCGCCGGGAGCGCGTCCGCCACCCCACCACCGTAGGTGCGTGCCGCGGAGGCGCTCCGGATCGCCCAGGTCACCTCGGTACCGGGCTCGACGGCGGACAACTCCGCCAGCGACAGCAGGGTGTTCGCTGCCGAGTGACCGGCGCCCACGACAAGGGTGTGCCGGCCGACGAACCGGTCGCGGTCGGCACCGAGCACATCCGGCAGGGCGTGCTCCAGGTACGCGGTCACGTCGGCCTCACCCCGCGCCGGCAGGCCGGACGCGCCGAGGACGTTGGGCGTACCCCAGGTGCCGGAGGCGTCGATGACGGCGCGGGCGAGCAGTTCGTCACCGCCGGCGAGGCGGAGCAGGAACGGCGTGGTGTCGCGTCCGGCGGTACGGGTCCGGTCGAGGCCGAGACGGCTGATCGCCTCGACGCGTGCCCCGTACCTGATGTGTGGGGCGAGCTGTGGCAACTCCGCGAGGGGCTGGAGGTAGTCGGCGACCAACTCCGCGCCGGTCGGCAGGGCCTCCGGCTCCGGGGCGGCCCAACCGGCCTCGTCGAGGAGTCGACGGGCGGCCGGGTCGATGTCGTACCGCCACGGCGAGAAGACGCGCACGTGCCCCCACTGTCGGACGGCGGCACCCGGGGCGTCGCCGGCTTCGAGGACGACGAAGGTCAGGCCACGCTCGTGCAGGTGCGCGGCGGCGGCGAGGCCGATCGGGCCGGCGCCGATGACGACGACGGGAAGGCGGTCCAGGGTGCTCATCCGTTGACTCCTCGCTGTGGTGGCCGGCCTGGCCGGCCGTCAGGTGATGGTGGGGCTGCGACGTTCCAACAGGACGACGTCACGCCAGCGGTCGTGGTGGCGACCAACCCGTTCGCGTACGCCGATCACGCGGAACCCGGCCCGGCGGTGCAGCGCCAAGCTGGCGGTGTTCTCCGGGAAGATCCCGGACTGGATGGTCCAGATGCCGGCGGCCTCGGTGGAGGTGATCAACGCGTCCAGCAGATGCCGGGCGACGCCACGACCCCGGGCGGCCGGGTCCACGTAGACGGAGTGTTCGACCACACCGGCGTAGACGGCGCGGGTCGAGGTCGGCGAGACGGCGACCCAGCCGAGGACCGCGTCGTCGCCGTTGACGGCCACCAGGCGGTGCGCGCGCAGGCGCGCGGCGTCGAAGGCCGCCCAGGTCGGCGCGGTGATCTCGAAGCTGGCGTTGCCGTCGTCGAGACCGGCCTGGTAGATCGCCAGAACCTGATCGGCGTCGGCGTCGGTCATGGGTCGTACGGTGCTGTCGGCCATCGGCAGGTTTCCCTCCGCATGAGATCGGGCGCCTGTCTCGACGTCCGTCAAAACAGACAGTCGCACGCTGATTAGACAGATGTCAACCTAGAGCAATGTCGAAGCAAGCACCACCGGCCCACCGTCCTCGATGTCATCGGACGATGGGCCGTGGTGACACCTGCCCGGTCTCCCCCCGCCCCGTGCAACCGCCGTCAACGCGCTCCCGCGTAGACGGCGCGGTCGCCGAGCTCCTCCTCGATGCGGATCAGCTGGTTGTACTTGGCCGTGCGGTCCGAGCGCGACAGCGAGCCGGTCTTGATCTGGCCGCAGCCGACGCCCACCGCCAGGTCGGCGATAGTGGTGTCCTCGGTCTCGCCGGAGCGGTGCGACATCACCACCCGGTAGCCCGCCTTGTGGGCGGCGTCCACCGTCGCGAGGGTCTCGGTGAGCGTGCCGATCTGGTTGACCTTCACCAGGATCGCGTTGGCGTACCCGCCCTCGATCCCGTCGCGCAGCCGGTCGACGTCGGTGCAGAAGACGTCGTCGCCGACCAGCTGCACCCGCTCCCCCGCCAGCGCTGTCAGCCGCTTCCAGCCGGCGATGTCGTCCTCGGCCATCGGGTCCTCGACCGAGCTGATCGGGTACCGGGAGACCAGGTCGAGCAGGTACTCGACGTGCTCCTCGACGCTGCGCTGGCGCCCCTCGCCGACGTAGTCGTACACCCCGCCCCGGAAGAACTCGGAGCTGGCCGGGTCGAGACAGATCGTCACGTCGGCGCCGGGCTCGTAGCCGGCGTCCTCGATGGCACGCAGGACGAAGCGCAGCGCCTCGTCGGCGTCCGTGACGTTCGGCGCGAAGCCGCCCTCGTCACCGACGTTGGTGCTGTGCCCGGCCGCGGCCAGGGACGTCCGGAGGGTGTGGAAGACCTCCGACCCCATCCGGACCGCCTCGGCGAACGTCCGCGCCCCGACCGGAGCGATCATGAATTCCTGGAAGTCCAGCGGGTTGTCGGCGTGCGCGCCGCCGTTGATGATGTTCATCATCGGCACCGGCAGCAGGCGGGCCCCCACCCCACCGACGTAGCGGAAGAGCGGCTGCCGGTGGGCCAACGCCGCTGCCTTGGCCGTCGCCAGGGACACCGCGAGGATCGCGTTGGCGCCCAGCCGACCCTTGTCCTTCGAACCGTCGAGGGCGATCATCGTCTCGTCGACAAGCGCCTGGTCCTCCGCGTCGAGCCCGATCACCGCGTCGGCGATCGCACCGTTCACCGCGGCGACCGCCGTCGTGACGCCCTTGCCGTGGAAGCGCGTCGGGTCCCCGTCACGCAACTCGACGGCCTCGTTGGCGCCCGTCGACGCACCGGACGGTACGGCCGCCCGCCCGGTCGATCCGTCGGTGAGGACCACGTCGGCCTCCACCGTCGGGTTGCCCCGGCTGTCGAGGATCTGCCGCGCCCGCACCCGATTGATTGCCGTCATCACACACTCCCTGGTCACACTGCCTTTTCGCAGCCAGACTGGCAGGAAACGGCGGTCCTGGCACCGCGACGATGGACACGTTGACCCGTACCCCGGGGTGCGGGTTTAGGGTCGCGGGATGCGGGTGGGTGAGCTGGCACGACGGACCGGGACCACGGTCCGGGCACTGCGGTACTACGAGTCGGCCGGGTTGGTGGTGCCCCGACGGTTGGGTAACGGCTATCGCGAGTACGACCCGATCGCGGTGCGGTTGGTGGCGCAGATCCGCGAGTTGATGGCGCTCGGCCTCACCGTCGAGGAGACCCGCCCGTTCGTCGAGTCGATCGCCGGTGGTGCGGACGACACCGACGTGTGCGCGGCGGCGGTGGCCACGTACCGCAGCACCATCACCAACCTGCAGGAACGGATCGGCCGGCTGACCGCCCAACGGGACGCGCTCGACGCGCGCCTCGACGCCGCCGCGACCCAGGTCGTCCCCGGCGGCGCGCCGGTCGGCGTCGACCCGGCCGCCCTGGTCGGGACCAGCCTGCCGAACCTGTCCTTCTACGGCACCGACGGCCGCCCGATCGATCTCGGCGCGCTCGGCCCCGGACGCAGCGTCATCTTCGTCTACCCCCTGACCGGGCGGCCGGGGGTCGACCTGCCCAACGGCCTACTGGAGGTCCACGGCGCCCGGGGCAGCACCGAGCAGGCCGCCTGGTTCCGCGACCACCACGCGGAACTCCGCGCGGCCGGCGCGGCCCGGGTGTACGGCCTGTCCGCGCAGTCGACCGGCTACCAGCGGGAACTCGTACACCGGCTGCGGCTGCCCTACCCGCTGATCCCGGACCCGCGGCTGACCCTGGCCGCCGCCCTGCGACTGCCGACCCGCACCGCGGGGGACATGACGCTCTACGAGCGGTTGACCCTGATCATCGCCGACGGCGAGGTGGAGCACGTCTTCCACCCGATCCCGGACCCGGCGTCGCACCCCCTGCACGTGATGCGGTGGCTGACCAAGCGACGCCAGGACCCGGGATCGGTAGCCGCCTAGAAGTCGTCGTCGAAGGCGACGGTGCCGGCCACCCCGACCTGGTACGCCGACACCCGGCGCTCGAAGAAGTTGGACAGCTCCTGCACGTCCTGCAACTCCATGAACGCGAACGGGTTGCTCGACCCGTAGTGCGGGGCGATACCGAGCTGGGCCAGGCGGCGGTCGGCGACGTGCTGGAGGTACTCCCGCATGTCGGCAAGCGTCAGACCGGGCACCCCCTGGCCCACCAGGTCCTCGGCGAACTGCACCTCACACTCGACGGCCTCGGCGAGCATCTGCCGCACCTGGTCGGCGAGATCGTCGTCGAACAGGTCCGGTTCCTCGGCGCGGACGGTGTCGACGACGTCGAACGCGAACGCCATGTGCATCGACTCGTCGCGGAACACCCAGTTGGTGCCGGAGGCCAGGCCGTGCAGCAGGCCACGGGAGCGCAGGAAGTAGACGTAGGCGAACGCGCCGTAGAAGAACAGCCCCTCGATGCAGGCGGCGAAGCAGATCAGGTTGAGCAGGAACGTGCGCCGGTCCTCCCTGGTCCGCAGCTGCCGCAGGTCGTTGAGCGAGTCGATCCAGCGGAAACAGAACTCGGCCTTGCGACGGATCGAGGGAATGTTCTCGATGGCGGCGAAGGCCTCGAAGCGCTCGGTCTCGTCCGGCACGTACGTGTCGAGCAGGTTCAGGTAGAACTGGACGTGCACGGCCTCCTCGAACAGTTGCCGGGACAGGTAGAGGCGACCCTCGGGGCTGTTGACGTGCTGGTAGAGGTTGAGCACCAGGTTGTTGGCGACGATGGTGTCGCCGGTGGCGAAGAACGCCACCAGGCGGCTGACCAGGTGCCGCTCGGCCGGCGACAGCCGGTCCAGGTCGGCGAGGTCGGCGTGCAGGTCGACCTCCTCGACCGTCCAGGTGTTGCGGATGGCGTCGCGGAACCTGTCGAAGAAGTGCGGGTAGCGCATCGGGCGGAGGGTGAGGTCCATCCCGGGGTCGAGCAGCATGTGCGTGGTCCTCGTGTCGGAGACGGCGGTGTCGGTGGTGGGGTCGGCGACTGTCACTGGCAGGCCTCGCACGACTCGGGGTTCTCCAGCGAGCAGGCAAGCGCATCCGCGTCGGCCGCCACCGGGGCGACGAGCGCGACGGTGGCCTGCTGGATCCGGGTGGCCGGGCGCGAGCGCAGGTAGTAGGTGGACTTCAGCCCGGCCTTCCAGGCGTACAGGTACATCGAGGAGAGCTTGCCGATGGTCGGCGCGGCCAGGAACAGGTTCAGCGACTGGGACTGGTCGATGAACGGGGCGCGGGCGGCGGCCAGGTCGATCAGGGCACGCTGCGGCAGCTCCCAGGCCGTGCGGAACAGCTCCCGGACGGCGGCCGGCAGCTCGGCGATGTCCTGCACCGAGCCCTCGGCCCGCTTGATCGCCGACCGCACCCGGTCGGTCCACAGACCGCGGGCCTTCAGCTCGCGGACCAGGGCGGTGTTGACCTGGAGGAACTCCCCCGACAGCGTCTCGCGCTTGAACAGGTTCGACACCTGCGGCTCGATGCATTCGTAGCACCCGGCGATCGAGGCGATGGTCGCGGTCGGGGCGACGGCCACCAGCAGCGAGTTACGCAGGCCGTGCGCCGCGACCCGCTCGCGCAGCGCGTCCCACCGTGCGGTCTGCGTACCCTCGACACCCCACAGGTCCGGTTGCAGGTCGCCCCGCGCGGCCCGGGTCTGCCCGTACGCCGGGTGCGCGCCGAACTGCCGTGCCAGGTCGGCGGAGGTCTCCAGCGCCGTCAGGTACAACTCCTCGCTGATCCGGGTGGACAACTCCCGCGCGGCCGGGGAGTCGAACGGCAGCCGCAGCGCGAAGAAGACGTCCTGCAGGCCCATCAGCCCGAGCCCGACCGGCCGCCAGCGGGGGTTGCTTGCCGCCGCCTGCGCGGTCGGGTAGTAGTTGATGTCGATGACCCGGTCGAGGAAGGTGACGGCGGTCCGCACCGTGGCGCGCAGCCGCTCCCAGTCGATGCCGTCGTCGGTGAGGTGGGCGGCGAGGTTCACCGAGCCGAGGTTGCACACTGCCGTCTCGGCGTCACTGGACACCTCGATGATCTCCGTGCAGAGGTTGGACAGGTGCACCACGTTGCCGTCCTCGGCGGTCTGGTTGCACAGCCGGTTCGCGGCGTCCTTGAAGGTCATCCACCCGTTGCCGGTCTGGGCGAGGGTGCGCATCATCTTCCCGTACAGCTCCCGTGCCGGGACCTGCCGCACGTAACGGCCCGCCGCCTCGGCCTCCCGGTACGCGGCGTCGAACCGCTCCCCCCACAGGTCGGGCAGTTCGGGCACCTCGTGCGGGTCGAACAGCGACCACAGCTCGTCGGCCTCGACCCGGCGCATGAACTCGTCCGGGATCCAGTTGGCCAGGTTGAGGTTGTGGGTGCGCCGGGCGTCCTCGCCGGTGTTGTCCCGCAGCTGCAGGAACTCCTCGATGTCCGGGTGCCACGGCTCCAGGTAGACGCAGGCCGCGCCCTTGCGCCGGCCACCCTGGTTGACGGCGGCGACGCTCGCGTCAAGCGTGCGCAGCCACGGCACGATCCCGTTGGACTGCCCGTTGGTGCCGCGGATCAGCGCGCCCCGGGACCGGACCCGGGAGTACGCGATCCCGATGCCGCCGGCGAACTTGGACAGGTTGGCGACCTGGGCGTACCGCGCGTAGATCGAGTCCAGCTCGTCGCGCGGCGAGTCGACCAGGTAACAGGAGGACATCTGGGTGTGCCGGGTGCCGGAGTTGAACAGGGTCGGCGAGCTGGGCAGGTACGCCAGGCTGGAGATGAGCCGGTAGAAGCCGATCGCCTCGTCCGGCGTCCGGGACAGGCCGCAGGCCACCCGCAGCAGCCAGTACTGCGGGGTCTCCAGCACCAGCCGGCTGGTGGGGTGCCGCAGCAGGTACCTGTCGTACACGGTGCGCAGGCCGAAGTACTCGAACCGTCGGTCGCCGTCCGGATCGACGGCGGCGTCGAGGATCGGGGCGTGTGCGGCGACGAACGCGGCGGTGTCGTCGCCGATCAGGCCCTCGGCGTGGCCGACCCGGATCGCCGCGCTGAACGAGGCGATGCCCTGCCGACGTACCTCCTTGTCGACGTAGGCGGACAGCAGCCGGGCGGCGAGGCGGGAGTACTGCGGTTCCGCACCGATCATCTCGGCTGCGGTCTGGATGGAGAGCCGGTCCAGCTCGGCAGTCGTCGCGCCGTCGTACAGGCCGCTGATCGTGCGGGTGGCGACGCGCATCGGGTCGACGTCGGCCAGGTCGTCGGCCCACCGCTCGACCGCCCGGACGATCTTGTTCACGTCCACGGATTCGGTGCCGCCGTCGCGCTTGCGGACCTGCATGGTCGTGCGCCGCACTGCCGCGTCGCCGCCTGCCGGGGCTACCTCGGTGACTGTCACCACTCACTCCTCGCGAGTTCGAGACCTGATGGCCCTCGAACGCGTGGAGACGGACACCGGCGGACGCCACGCCGGCGCGGCGTGGGTCAGGTGGCGTCAGCCGTCCCACGCGGCCTCGGACCGCCGCCCACCCGGGTGCGGGTACGCGGCGCGCTGGCAGGTCTTCGGACTCGTGGGCACTACCGGGTTGGCCGGTCTCCTACTGACCGTCGCTTCCCAGGCCACTTCGTGGCCCAGTGCTCATGACGGCTGTCGTTCCCACTCACCGCTGCGGGACAGTCCCGGATTCGCACCGGGTTCCCTCTTGCCTCGACCGCTCGGGAGAGCGGCCGAACCAGCTGCGCTCGACACCATATATAGGGACGCTGCCGTTGTCACACCCCACATGTCGGTGCCGGGCGTGTCGATGGCGATGCCCGTGATGGTCGTCACCGGCACCGAGGCGCCGGGTCGGCCCGGCTCGACGCGGGGCCGACGAACGCCGCGCGGCAGGCGACACCGGAGCAGATGCCGACATGCGGAAAGGTGTGATGTATTAGGTCTTCGAATGTAAGGAACCCTACCCATACCCGGTCGTCAATGTGAGTTTCCAGAGTGGACATCCAATCTTCTGGGTTACTTGGCGCGACCCGCTCCAACACCCCATCGGACCGGGAGTGCCTCAGCAGGCCGCGAGTGGAGCAGCAGCCGCGGCGTGGTGCGCGCGCCCACCAGCGCGACGAATACCGCCAGCAGCGCCCTGAGGGCTCGCGGACCAGGCAGGGCGGCCAAGACGACGACGACACATCGATGAATCCGTAGCACGAAAAACATTAGATGTCTTCGATTCCTGGGTGATCGACGTCGTTGACGCGTCGGTTTGACCCTCCGTATACTCCCAGAGATCATCAGATCTTTAGCCTAGCCGGGCGAGGAGCGCATGCCGCAGATCACCGCCGTCACCGTCGAGGACGTCCGCTTCCCCACCTCCCTGACCGCTGACGGCTCCGACGCCATGAACAAGGACGGCGACTACTCGGCGGCCTATGTCGTCCTGCACACCGACGGCGTCGACAGCACCGGTGCGCCACTCGCGGGCCACGGCCTGACCTTCACCATCGGCCGGGGCAACGACATCGTCGTCGCGGCGGCCGTCCACCAGGCACAGCGCCTCGTCGGCGTGGACGTCGCCACGATGGCGGCCGACATGGGAGCGGTCTACCGCCTGCTCACCTCCGACTCCCAACTGCGCTGGCTCGGCCCGGAAAAGGGCGTCGTGCACCTGTCGCTGGCCGCCGTGCTGAACGCGTCGTGGGACCTGGTCGCCCGGCTCGCCGCCAAGCCACTGTGGCGGCTGCTCGTCGACATGTCCCCCGAGCAGCTCGTCGACATCGCGGACCTGCGCTATCTGTCCGACGCGCTGACCCGGGACGAGGCGCTTGCCATCCTGCGCGCCAAGGAGAGCACAAAGGCGGCCCGGCTCGCCGAGCTGAACCGGACCGGCTACCCCGCCTACACCACCTCGGCGGGCTGGCTCGGCTACGGCGACGACAAGCTGCGCCGGCTGTGCCAGGAGGCGGTGGACACCGGCTACGGCTACGTCAAGCTGAAGGTGGGCGCCAACCTCGACGACGACATCCGCCGGTGCGGCATCGCCCGGGGGATCCTCGGTCCGGACCGCCACCTGATGATCGACGCCAACCAGGTGTGGGACGTCGGTCAGGCGATCGAGTGGGTCAAGGCCCTCGCGCAGTTCGAACCACTGTGGATCGAGGAGCCGACCAGCCCTGACGACATCCTCGGGCACGCCGCCGTCCGCCGCGCCGTCGCTCCGATCGGAGTCGCCACCGGCGAACACTGCCACAACCGGGTGATGTTCAAGCAGTTGTTCCAGGCCGAGGCCATCGACTTCTGCCAGCTTGACACCGGCAGGTTGGCCAGCATCAACGAGATCGTCGCCGTGCTGCTGCTCGCCGCGAAGTTCGAGATCCCGGTGTGCCCCCACGCCGGCGGCGTCGGGCTGTGCGAGATGGTCCAGCACGTGTCGGTGCTCGACTATGTCGCGATCTCGGGAGATCTCACCGACCGGGTCACCGAGTTCGTCGACCACCTGCACGAGCACTTCACCGACCCGTGCATCATCGAGGACACCGGCTCGGGCAGCGGTTACGTCCTGCCCCGCGCGCCCGGCTACTCCACCCGGATGCGCCCCGAGTCGGTCGAGCTCTACCGATTTCCCGACGGCCACTACTGGGCGGCGACAGACCCGACTACGGTGTCACCTTCGGAGCCGTATGTGATCGCGGGTGGGACGGCCACCCCCGCCGGCCGCTAGGGGGTTGTCATGTCGCGCACCGACGAGGTGGTGAACGGCATCAAGCGGATGATCCTCGAAGGGCACTTCAAGCCCGGGGATCGACTGCCCATCGAGAAGGACCTCGCCGAGTCGCTCGGCGTCTCACGCGGCTCGCTACGCGAGGGGATGTCGGCGCTGTCGATCCTCGGCATCGTCAACATCCGGCAGGGTGACGGCACCTATGTCACAAACCTCGACGCGCCGCAGCTGCTGGCCCCGATGGGCTTCGTCGTCGACTTCCAGGGCCAGGGCGACCCGCGGCACGTCCACATCGTCCGGCGGCTGCTGGAGTGCGAGGCCGCCCGCCTGGCGGCGACCAGGATCACCGACGAGGCCCTCGCCCAGGCGGCGGATCTCCTCGACGAGGCCGGTCTGATCGCCGGTCAGTCGCCGCAGGAGCACGAACGGATCATGGAGATCGACATCGCGTTCCACCGGATCATCGCGGTGCACGCGGACAATCCGGTGCTCGTGGGTCTGATCGAGGCGTTCGCCGGGCGCACCCTGCGCGGGCGGCTCTGGCGCAGCCTGCACGAGGAGGGCGCGGACCGGCGTACCCACGACGAGCACGTCGCGATCCTGAAGGCCCTGCAGGCCCGGGACCCGGAGCGCGCCCGGATCCGGATGGCCAACCACCTGATCGGGGTCGAGGAAGCGCTGCACGGACAGCCCGACGACGGTGACGCCACCATCGAGCCGGCGCGGTTCTGAGCGCCCACCCCGGCGTACGACGACCCGCTTCGCACCCGCGCACGGCCCGACGGCCCGGGGCGCGCCCGATCCTGTGATCGCGCGCGCCCCGGTCGACGAATTCAGCGTTCGTCCCGCTCTCCGCTGGTGCTGCCGGTCATCGCGGCGACCAGGTCGTCGGTGGTGACCTCGTCCGCGCGCAGCCGGGCCGCCCGACGGCCGAGGCGCAGCACCTCGACCCGGTCGGCGATCTCGAGCACCTGCGGCATGTTGTGGCTCACCAACACCACTGACATGCCGGCGTCGCGGGCCCGCCGGACAACGTCGAGCACCCGCCCGGTCTGAACGACACCGAGCGCCGCGGTCGGCTCGTCGAGGATGACCACGTTCGTCGCCCAGATGATCGCGCGGGCCACCGCGACGCACTGTCGCTGCCCACCGGACAGCATCGCGATCGGGGTGGTGACCCGGGGGATCCGCACACCCAGTTCGTCGAGGGCCGCGGCGGCACCCTGCCGCATGGCGCGCTTGTCGAGCAGTCCCAGCCGGCCGAGCGGCCCGGAGCGCAGGATCTCCCGACCGAGGTACAGGTTGGCGGCCACGCTGAGATCGTCAGCGACGGCGAGATCCTGGTAGACGGTCTCCACCCCCGCACGCCGGGCGTCGACCGGCGTGGAGAACTGGACGGGACGACCGTCCACCCGGATCTCACCCTCGTCCGGCGCGTGCACGCCGGACAGCGTCTTGATCAGTGTGCTCTTGCCGGCGCCGTTGTCGCCGATCAGCGCGACGACCTCACCTCGGTGGACCGTGAAGTCGGCGCCGCGCAACGCCTCGACGTGCCCGAAGCGCTTGACGATGCCACGGGCTTCGAGGACGGGCGGTTCCTCGCCGGTCGGTCGTTTGTCGCTGTCGGCGGTAGCCGTCGGGGTCGCGCCCATCACTGCACCGGAGGGTTGGCGCAACTCGGCTCGAGCACCGCCTTGATCTCCGCGGAGTCGATGTTCTTCTTGGTGACGAACGTGACGCCGGTGTCGGCCGACGCCAGCGGCGCCTTGTCCCGCAGGTGCTTGACCATCTTGTCGACGCCGAAGTAGCCCATCTTGAACGGGTTCTGTACGACGAGCGCGGAGATCTGCCCGCTGCGCACCCCGGCGATCTCGTCCGGGGCGGCGTCCCACCCGATGATGACCACCTTGCCGGACTTCCCGGCCGCCTGGATGGCCTGCGCCGCGCCGAGCACGCTCGGCTCGTTGGCCGCGAAGACACCCTTCAGGTTGGGGTTGGCGGTGAGGATGTTCTCGGTGACCCGTCGGGCCTCGTTGACGTCGCTCTTGCTCGGCTGTTGGCCGACCAGCTTCAGGTTGGGATACTGGGCGAGGCCGGCCTTGAAGCCGTCGACCCGCTCGGTGTTGGTCTGCGATCCGGGCTGGAACTCGACAAGCGCCACCTCGTGGTTGCCGGGGCCGAGTTCGGTGGCGAGCAACTTCGCCGCCTCGGTGGCCGACGCCTTGTTGTCGGTGGCGAAGAGCGGTACGCTCGACGGCTGCGGGCTGGTGCCCGAGTCGATCATCGCGACCGGGATCTTCGCGGCGAGCGCCTGGTCGGTCGCGGGGGCGAGGGCGCTGGAGTCGGTCGCCGCGTACACGATGCCGTCGACCTTCTTGGTGACGAAGTTCTGGATCAGGTTGACCTGGCCCTCGACATCGGTCTCGGTGGTCACCCCGTCCCACTGGACGGTGACGTCGCCCGCGCGCTGGGCGGCGCACTCCGCGCCCGCCTTCACGGTGTTCCAGTAGTCGGCACCGACGGCCTTCGGCACGACGGCGAGCTTCAACGGGCCGCTCGCCTCCTTCGTCGCGCCGTCGCCCCCGTCGCGGACCTCGACCCCGCCGCAGGCGCTGAGCAGCGCGGTCGCCGCGGCCGCAGCCAGAACGGCCCGTACACCCAGGATCGACCGTCGGGTCCGCCGGCTGGTGGTGGTGTGCGCCATGGTGTGTGTCCTTCCTCGTTCGGAGTCTCGGAATGGCATGTCAACCCCGTGATTCCAGCCGCCGGCGGCGGTACTGGTCGAAGTAGACGGCGGCCCAGATGATCAGGCCGACGATCACCTGCTGGTAGTGGATGCTGATGTCGAGCAGGACAGCGCCGTTGCGCACCAGGGCGATGAGGAACGCGCCGATGATGGTGCCGACGATCCGGCCCTGACCGCCGAAGAGACTGGCGCCGCCGATGACCGCGGCAGCGATGACGTCGAGTTCCAGGGAGATGCCGTAGTTCGGCTGGCCGGAGTTGACCCGGGAGGCGGCGATCATGCCGCCCAGCCCGACCAGTACGCCCGCCAGCACGTACACCCCGGTCAGGTGGCGCCCCACCCGGATGCCCGAGCGGCGGGCCGCCTCCAGGTTGGAGCCCATCGCGTAGGTGTACTGGCCGAAGCGGGTCTGGGAGAGCAGGAAGGCGACCCCGACCGCGACCAGGACGGTGATCACCACGGCGAACGGAATGCCGAGGATCTCCCCGTTGCCGAGCAGCTGGAAGGATCGGGGCAGGCCGTAGACGCCGACCGCGCCGGTGATGATGAAGACGAGACCACGGCCCACGGACATCGTGCCCAGTGTCGCGATGAACGGCGGGATCCGGGCCACTGTCACCAGCAACCCGTTCAGCAGACCGGCCAGCGCGCCGACGCCGATCGCGACCACGGTCGCCGCCCAGAGGGAGAAACCGAGGTCGCGGACGACCATCGCGCCCGCGACACCGGCGAGCGCGGCGACCGACCCCACTGACAGGTCGATGCCCTTGGTGATGATGACCATCGTCTGCGCCGTGGCGATGATGGCGATCACCGCGGTCTGCGCTCCGATGTTGAAGAGGTTGTCCGTTGTCAGGAAGTAGGGACTGGCGAAGGTCAACGCGACGAACAGGACGACGAGCGCGGTCGCGGCGGTCAACTCGGAGACGGCGTGGGAGATCCGTTCGCGGAACCAGTCGCTGAGTTCGCCGCGCTGCGTGCCGGCGGTTGCCTCGACTGTACTCATCGTCGGATCTGACCTCCCCAAGCGTGGTGCCGGCGCGGAACGGGGGAATCCCCGGCGAGCCGGCAACCTCTGAGCCACCGCACCTCTTCGGCGGGGTGTGCGGGCTCGTGCCCGCACACCCGTCGAGATAGGTCGGATGTTTCCCACGATCAGGCGTTACCTTGCCACGCATTGACTCATGTTGCCAAGGTCTTACGGGGATGTTGTCGTTGTTACCCAGTAGGACCGTGGCATACGTCTGATCAAACTGGCACAACCTGCGGCCGATCGGTAGACCCGACCCGAGGTGCGGTAGGTCAGGCGGCCGGCCGTCGCGCCGTTACGCCGGGTCCAGCCGGTACGCCCGGCGGGCCGTGCGCCGCCAGATCGCCGCCCGCTCGTCCTCGCCCAGCGGGTCCAGCAGCTCGGTGAGGGCCTCGACCCAGCGCGCGTACGAGGAGGCGAGCAGGCACACCGGCCAGTCCGAGCCGAACATCAGCCGGTCCGGACCGAACGCGTCGAGGGCGTGCTCGACGGCGGGCCGAAGGTCCGCGGTCGTCCACGACGGCCCGTCCACCTCGGTCACCAGGCCGGAGAGCTTCGCCGTCGTGTTGGGCTCGGCGGCGAGCGCCCGCAGGTCGCGCGGCCAGTCGCCGAGGCCGCCGGAGCCAAGCGCGGGCTTGCCGAGGTGGTCCAACACGAACCGCATCTCGGGCAGGTCGCGGACGAGTCGCGTGGCGGCGGGCAACTGGTGGTCGCGTACCAGCAGGTCGAAGGCGAGGCCCGCGGCGCCCACCGCGGCGATGCCGCGCCGGATGTCCGGGCGGTCGAGGTACGCCGGGTCCGGCTCGGACTGGACGAGGTCGCGGATGCCCACCAGCCGCTCCCCGCCGCGCGCCGCCCGGAGTCGGTCGAGGCGGTCAGCGACGTTGTCGGCGGCGAGGTCGACCCAGCCGACGACCCCGGCGATCAGGGGGTCGTCGGCAGCGATGCCCAGCAGCTCGGGCGTCTCCGTCCGGACCGGAACTGACTGCACCACGACGGTCTGGGTGACCCCGGCGGCCCGGGCCGCCGGGGCGAGATCGAGCGGGGTGAAGTCGTTGTCGATCGCCGCCATGGTGTGCGGATCGATCCAGGGCTGCGGGTGCCGTGCCCGGACCCAGAGATGATGGTGCGCGTCAACGACGCCCTGGCCCGGCGCAGCCTCGGTGGTCGTCATCGGACATGTCCTGGCGTGCTCACGTACACTTCCCACCCCGCCCAGTCATTGGTCAGACGTCCGGGTCGACTCGGTACCGTCGGTGCCGCCCGGCAGTTTGACCATGTTAGCGGTAACAGAATGCCCTTGGGGTCGTCGACGACACGCCGCAGCACAACCAAGCATCATATCTTTAGAATTCAGACTTGTCGATACTAGCGCTGACCGTGGGCTGCGGCCCGGTCCGAGCGGCCGGGTTGACCGCCCGCGGCGGCACCGCTACCGTCGACCCACTATCTGCGGCGACGCGAGGGAAGCCGGTGTGAATCCGGCGCGGTCGCGCCACTGTGAGCGGTCCCGTCTCTGACCGGGGTCGCGAGCCAGGACGCTCGGTCGTCCGCAGCCTTTGCGATGGGGACGCGTCATCCCCGGGAAGGTTCGTGCTGCCATGTCTGCTTCCACGTCCAGCCAGCCGTTGGTGCATCCTGCTGGCAACGCCCGTCTGCTGTGGACCGTCCTGGCCACAGTTGTGCTGCTCGGCGTGCTGACGTACCTCGTCGCCTTCGATCAGGGTGCGGTCTCGCGCAGCGGGATGCACCTGCACGAGCTGATGCACGACGGTCGGCACCTGCTCGGTGTCCCGTGCCACTGAGGTCCACCACCGCTCCCCCGTTCGTCACCGTCCTCGTCCGCGGGCTCCTCGCCGGCCTCCTCGCCGGCCTGCTCGCCGGGGCGTTCGCCTACGTCGCCGGCGAACCGCACGTCGAGGCGGCCATCTCGATCGAGGAGGCGGCGACGTACGCCGAGCCCTCGGCCGGCGGGCACGATCACGACGACGCTCTGGTCGGTCGGACCGGTCAGCGCGGTGGCCTGTTCCTGGCCACCAGCCTGTTCGGCGCCGCGATGGGTGGCCTGCTGGCCACCGCGTACGTCCTGCTGTCCCGACGGCGGCGCAGCTACGACGACGGCCGCTCGGCCCTGCTGCTGGCCGGTGCGGCGCTGCTCGGCGCCGTGATCGTGCCGTTCCTGAAGTATCCGGCGAACCCGCCAGCCGTCGGCGACCCGGCCACCATCAACCAGCGCACCGTCACCTACCTGTTGATGGTGGTGCTCGGCCTGGTGGCGGTGTGGGCCGGCACCCTCGGTTACCGGGCGGTCGGCGCCACGGCGCCGCTGTGGCAGCGCGCGGCCGCTGCCGCCGGCGGGTTCCTGCTGGTCACCGTGGTGTCCTATGTGGTGATGCCGTCGTTCCAGGAGGTCCCGGCTGACTTCCCGGCGGCCCTGCTGTGGGACTTCCGGCTGGCCTCGCTCGGCACGCAGGTGGTGCTCTGGACCGGCATCGGCCTGCTGTTCGCGGCCCTGATGCACAGCGACCTGCGCCGCCGGAGCGCCACCGCGCTGCCGAGCAGGTGATGGCCACCAGCCTGCGGCTGGTCGCCCACGGTCACACCGCCGCCCTGCGTCGGGCCCGCTTCGGCGCGCCCGACGACGGCCTGGACGAGGGCGGCCTGCGTGCCGTTCTTGCCCAGGCCCACGGAGATCCGGGCCGGCGTGGGCACCTCGGCCTGCACGACACCTGCCTGTCCAGCCCGGCGGCCGCGGCCCGGCAGACCGCCGAAACCTTCGGCCTGGTGCCGACAATCGAGACGGCGTTGGCGGATTGCGACTACGGTGACTGGTCCGGACGGTCGCTTGAGGAGGTCGCCGGCACGCACCCACAGGCACTGCGGGAATGGCTTGCCGCGCCGGACTCAGCGCCGCACGGTGGTGAATCCGTGACGGCCGTGCGGGATCGGGTCGGGGGCTGGCTGGACGAGCAGCGCGGCGCGGGTCGACGCATCATCGCGGTCGCCCACCCGCTGGTGATCCGGATCGTGGTCGTGCACGCCCTCGATCTGCCGACGGCGACGTACCGGCATCTTGACGTGGAACCGTTGGCGGTCGTCCGGCTCACCAGTCCGGGCACGCGCTGGCAGTTGCGACTGGGCGCGCAGCTGCCAGCTTGAGGTCACGCCGAACGGCGCGGGCCGCGCCCACCAGGAGTGGACACGGCCCGTGCGGGTCAGCCGACCGCTCAGTGGTGCCGGTGGGAAAGGTGCAGTTCGACTGGCTCGGGCGGAAGGTCGTCGACGCCGACGGCGACGGCCTGTTCGTGGCGGCGACGCGCCGAGGGCAGGGCGAGTGCCGCGAAGACGGCCAGGACCGCGACGCCCCCGCACACCCAGAAGCCGGCGGTGAACGCCGTGTCGGTGGGCAGACCCTGCGGGGTGCTGTTCGATGTGATGACGGCCGCCACGACCGCCGCGCCGATGCTGCTGCCGATGGTCCGCGCGATGGTGTTGACGCCGCTCGCCTCGCCGGTCTGTCCGGCCGGGACGCTCTCGATGATGGCGTTGGACATCGCCGCGAACGCCAGGCCGATGCCAGCGCCGGTGAGCACCCCGGAGAGCAGAACCTGCCAGGTGGCGCCGTGCGCGAGCGCCGGCAGCACGAACGCGACGACGACCGCGACAGTGCCGAGGAACATCGGAACCTTGGGGCCGTAGCGTCGGTCCAGCAGACCCGCGAGGGGACCGAAGACCACCATCATCAGGACGGTGGGCAGCAGGAACAGCCCCGCCTGGGACACCGTCTTGCCGAAACCGTACCCGGTGACCGCCGGGAGTTGAAGCAGGGTCGGTACGAGCACGAACGTTCCGAACATCGCGAAACCGAGGATGAGGGCGACGAGGTCGGTGGCCCAGACACCGCGAATCCGCATCAGGCGCATGTCGATGAGCGGCTCGCGTACCCGAAGCTCGACCCGAACGAACACGATCATCGCGACCACACCGAGCACGAACAGGCCGATGGTCTTCGGCTCGGTCCAGCCCCAGCCCTGCCCCTTGCTCACGGCCAGCAGCAGCGAGACCAGCGACACGGAGAGGATGGCCGCGCCGAGCATGTCGAGCCGCCCGGGCGTGCGAACCCGCGATTCGGGCATCCCGAAGATGGCGCCGAGCAACGCGACGACGACGAGGACCAGCGGCAGCCAGAACAACCAGTGCCACGACAGGTGCTCCACGATCGGGCCCGCGGCCACGATGCCGACACCGGCGCCGACCCCGAAGATCGCCGACAGCAGGCCGACGGTGACGCCGACCTTCTCCCGAGGCAGTTGGTCACGGACGATGCCGATCGACAGCGGCAGGATCGCCCCGGCGGCCCCCTGCAGCGCCCGCGCGACGATCAGCACTGTCAGGTTGGGCGCCAGGGCGGCGAGCAGGGTGCCCGCGGCGAGGGCCACGAGGACGCCGATCAGGACCCGACGCTTGCCGACCATGTCACCGAGACGCCCGAGAATGGGCGTCAGCACCGAGGCAGCCAACAGGTACGCCGTGAGCACCCAGCTGATGTCACCTGTGGAGACGCCCAGGTCTTTTCCGATTGTCGACAGCGCGGGCGCCACCAGCGACTGGAGCACCGCGAACGCCAGGCCGCCCAGCGACAGGTACAGCACCAGGAGGGTGCTGTTGGCGCGCGGGGCCGCGCTGGGCGCGGAGCCGAGGTGGGCCGGCTCCTCGATGGTGTGGGTCATGTGATCCTCGAACTAGATGTAAACGTTTGCTGACTTGGCCAGTATGCTCCGTCGGCAGCTCATGTCAACAGTCGCTTACGTCACCTCATGGCCGTGCGGGAAGCTTGCGGCGACACGTAAGTCAACGTATGTTTACTTACGCCTCTACTTAACAGAAAGGACGTGTCGTGACAGCGAAACCGCCGGTCCCCCCGAACAGCGACACCGCCGGCGAGCCGGCCCAGCGTCGCCGTCGGGACGCGGCCGGAACACGACAGCTCCTGCTCGACGCCGCCCGCCAGCGCTTCGCGCGGGACGGCTACGCGGCCACGACAGTCCGGGAGATCGCCGACGACGCGGGCGTCAACGTGGCGCTCATCAGCCGCTACTACACGTCGAAGGAAGGGCTGTTCGAGGCGTGCCTGCGGGCTGCAGGCGACGAGCTGCGCCGGACGACCGTCCAGACGCCGGCCGACCGGGTGCCGGAGGCCATCGCCCGGCACATCGCCGACCCCGGCGCGGCGGGCCTGTCGAGCCAGCTCTCACTGCTGCTGCGGTCGTCCGGGGACGCGGCGGCGGACGAGATCCGGCGCGCTGTCCTGGTCCGTTCCAGCGAACAACTGGCGGCGGCTCGCGGGTGGCGTCCCGGCGAGCCGGGCAGTGAACAGTTCCTGCTCCGCGCCCAGATGGCTCTCGCCGCCGGCATCGGGGTCGCGGTGCTGCGGTCGTCGATCCAGTTGGACCCGCTGAGTTCCGCCACCGAACAGGACCTGGTCGGCCCGCTGCGCGACCTGGTCGACGCGCTGCTGCCACCTCACTGACCGCGACCTGTCGCTCGGCCCCCGCGGGCCGGAAGGGCCGCGCAGCGTCACGACAGTCCGTGGCAGCGGGATCAGCCGGCGCGAGTGCGGACCAGTGCGGCGGCGTCGGCGAGGGCGGCCTTCTCGGCGACCGAAAGCGCGGGGTCGGCCCGACGCAGGTCCACCGCCCGCCGCAGTTGGCTGGCTCGGGGCGGCTCCGCCCGCTGCTGGAAGGCGTCGAGCCCGTTTCGGGCGATGTCGGCAAGCGGTGCGCCCGGGCCGACCGCCACCTCGGCGAGGATCAGGGCGGTCACCGCCACGTCCAGGTCGGCAGGCCCCTCGGCCGCGTTGCGCCAATCGATCACCATCGGCCCGCGCGAGGTCACCATGACGTTCTGCGGGTGCAGGTCGAGGTGCAGGACGCGGTCCGTCGGAGCGGTGCCGAACCGGGCTGGCAGGGCGTGCAGGCGGTCATGCAGCTCGACGAGCAGGTCGGCCGCCGCGTCGACGTCGGTCCGCTCGGCGAGCATCGAGGCCAGGAGCGTCTCCCCGTCGAGTCGTTCCAACACCAGGTCCGGGCCGTCGGCGACGTACACCCTCGGCACCGGATAGCCCCCGGCGGCGACGTACGCCATCAACGCCGCCTCCGGCGCGGTGTCGCCGCCGTGACGGTAGCGGCGCAGCACCCTCGACTCGTCGAGCACGAAGACATCGGCGTCGCGCCCGGACGCGAGCAGCAGGTATTTCGCCATCGCAGCCGACGGTACGGCACTGCGGCGGTCAGTTCCGCCCCGCGTCGGGCGGGCCGTGTGCACGGCCCGCCCGACGCGTCGACTCCGTTCTAGCCGGTGACGGTGAACGGTCGGGACACCTTCGTGGCCGACGTCTCGCCGGTCAGCGTGACGCTCGTCGCGCCAGGCTTCGCCGCTCCCGGAACGCTCACCGTCGCGCCCGAGATGACACCGTCACCGTTCGCGCGCACTGTGGTGACCGCGACGCCGTTGCCGAGGGCGATCGTGACCACCTCGTTCGGCACGAACCCGGAACCGTCGACCGTGATCGACGTGCCGCGCGGCCCCGACCTGGTCGTCAGCGCCACCCGCGGCTGGTAGGTCGGCGCCTCGGCCGGCCCGCTCACCTGGACGGTGGCCGTGGCCGGGGTACGCGAGGACGCGCCCGTCGCGGTGACCGCGTACCGGCCGGGTTGTGCGTCGTCGGCTGTCGGGACCGAGGCGCGGACCGTTCCCGTCGCGGAGGCCGCGACCTTCATGGTCCGGTCCGGGTCGGTGCCGACGCGGACGGTCACCTGCTCACCGGCGGCGAATCCGCTGCCGTCGACGGTGATCGCGCCACCGATGGTGACGGTGCCGGACGCGGACAGCGCGATCGCCGGCTGCGATCCGCCGCGGGCTACTGTCACGGTGAAGGAACGGGTGCTGCTCGACAGCGTGTCCCACGCGGTGACGTGCACCGGGTAGGTGCCCTCCCGCGTGTAGGTGTGCTTGCCGCTCATCGCACCGGACGCGTCGATGGTGACGTCGTCCGGAGTCGTGCCGTCACCCCACTGGACGCGGGCCCGGTAACCGGTCGGACCGGGAGCGCCGGCGGTCACCGCGCCGAGGTCCGCCGCGAGGGCCTGCCCGGCGTTCGCCGTCTGGTCCTTCGGGACGACGGTGGTCAGGGCGGGGGCCGGCGTGCCGTCGTTGGCCACGGCGAACACGTGGATCCGCCCCGCCGAGCGCGGATCGCCGGTCTGCGCCGGCAGGGTCACCGACACCAGCTTCTTGCCGGCCGGGATCTGGTACGGCGCGGTGGCGAACAGGAACGGCTGGGCGCCGTCCCGGCTCGTGCCCTGCAACCGGTACGCCGTCCTCGCGACGATGATGTTGTCGTAGGACGGGGTGCCGTTGGCGTTGCCGCCCAGCGTCCAGTCGCTCAACTGGATCGGGACGCTGGCCGTGCTGCCGTCGCTGAACGTCGCAGTGCCGGTGGTGCTCTGGTTGCCCTGCGTCCCGGCGCCCACGAACGAGATGCTCGTCGCGTCGTCCGGCAGGTCGAGCACCACCGTCGCACCGTTACCTGTGGCGTTGTCCGGCTGTCCGGCCGGAATCGTCGGCAGGGTGAACCGCAACGCGGTTCCAGGGACCTGTTGCCGCTCGCCCTGGGTCGCGCCGCCCGCCGCCAGGGCGGCCCGCGAGTACGCCCACGACTTCGCGTCGCAGTCCGCCGCCAGGACCCCCTCGTCGCCGACACAGACGCTGTCGAACGCGGCGGTGAGGCCGGAGGCCGGGACGTACCCCACGTCGACGCCGACCGTCGCGGAGTTCTGGCTCTCGCCGTCGGTGACAGTGACGGTGGCCTGGTGGTAGCCCGGGGTGGCGTAGGTATGCGACCCACCGATGCGGTAGACGGCCCGCGAGTTCAGCGTCACGGTGCCCGCGGTGGCCGGCGTGCCGTCACCCCAGTCGACAGTGGCCTGGTAGTCGCCGGTGGCGCCGCCCGTGACGGTGGCCAGCGGCCCCGAGACCGGTACGCCGGACGTCGCGTGCACGCCGTCGGCGGCGGTCACCGCGATGTCGCCGCCCGCGAGGTCCAGATCGCCCCCGGCGAGCAGCTCGATCTCGGCGAGGTTGGTCTGCGGGGCGCCGATGGTCCTCGTCACGGCGAGCCGGAAATGGGCGAACCGGCCCGGCTTGTCGATCGGGTAGGGCCGGGTCTGGTTACGCCACGGGAACACCTGGTCCCTGCGAGTGTCCACTGTGGTCCAGGTGAGGCCGTCGTTGGAACCCTGCAGCCGCCAGTCCGCCGGATCGCCCGCACTCGCCCCGGACGTGACGGTGTAGAAGGTCGGCTTCTGCCTGCCCTGACGGAACGCCCAGTTGATCTGCGGGGTCGCCGAGGTGAAGGTGGTCTGCGTGGTCGACGAGTCGTCGAACAGCTTCGTCACATCCTGACCGCCGGTGGCGGTCGCGGTGCCGAGACCGGGGCCGGTGGTGTCCTGCAACGGCTTCGGCGTCTTGTCACCCTTGGTCAGCGACGGCGGCGCATCGTTCTTGCCGCTGCCCCAGGAGGACGGGTTGGGGCCCATCTGGAAGTCGATGGTGCCGCCCTTGGCGAGCGCCGCCACGTCCACTGACAGACCGCGCTGCTTCTTGCCGTTGACCTTCACGTCCTGCACGTAGACGTTGCGGTTGCTGTTGTCCGGCGCGTTGACGACGATGTCGCCACTGGGCCGACGCACTGTCATCCTGGTGAACTGCGGCGAGCCGATGGCCCACTGGGACGACCCGGCCTGCAGGGGGTAGATGCCCAGCGAGCTGAGGATGTACCACGACGACATCTCGCCGTTGTCCTCGTCTCCGAGGTAGCCCTGGCCGATCTCGCTGCCGACGTAGAGGCGGCGCAGGATCTCCCGCACCGTCGCCTGGGTCTTGGCCGGCGCACCGGCGACGTTGTACATGTACGGGATGTGGTGCGACGGCTGGTTGCTCATGCCGAGCTGACCCATCCGTACCGCGCGGGCCTCCAGCATCTCGTGGATGATGCTGCCGTACCCGCCGGGGCGGTCGGCGTTCTCCGGGGTGGAGAAGAAGGTGTCGAGCTTGTCCCGCAGCGCCTTCTGACCGCCGTACAGGTTGGCGAGGCCCTGACCGTCCTGCTGCGCGGTGAACGCGAAGTTCCACCCGTTGGTCTCGGTGTAGACACCACCCCAGTCCAGCGGGTCACCGGACAGGAAGTTGCCGGCGGCGTCGCGACCCTGGAAGAGCTTCGTCTTCGGGTCGAACAGGTGGACGTAGTTCTGGGCCCGCTCCAGGAAGTACCGCGACTCCTCGGTGAGCCGGGCCCGCTCCGACTTCGGCGTGGCCGGGTCCTTGGCGAGGGCCGCACCCATGTTGCCGATGCCGTAGTCGTTGATGTAACCCTCCAGCGCCCACGACACCGACTCCCCGGTGGAGGTCGGCGTGTAGCCGAGGAACAGGGAGGTTTCGATGCCCTTGCGTCCGACCGCGCCGCGCCCGGACGCGACTGTCGCGTCCTTGACCGCCGCGTTGTACGCCGCGAGCGGGTCGGGCAGCTTGACCCCGGTGAGGTACGCCTGGGCCAGGGCCACGTTCGCGCTGGTGCCGGTCATCAGGTCGGCGTAGCCGGGGGACGACCACCGGGCGATCCAACCGCCGTCGCGGTAGTGCTGGACGAACCCGTCGGAGATCTTGGCGGCGATGTCCGGGTACAGCAGCGCGTAGGCGGGCCACACGGTGCGGTAGGTGTCCCAGAAGCCGTTGTTGACGTAGATCTGCCCGTCGACGATCTTCGCGCCGGTCCGGGTGGCCGTCGACGCGCCGGCCGCCGCCGAGACCGGGCTCGCGTACTGCCAGCGAGGCGCGGCGGCGGTGCCGGTGTTCTCCGACTGCGAGTTCGGGTAGAGGTTCAACCGGTACAGGTTCGAGTACATGGTGACAAGCTGCGCCTCGGTGGCGCCCCGCACCTCGACCCGGCCGAGCCGGTCCTTCCACGCGGCCGTCGCGGCGGCGTGGACCTGGTCGAAGCTCTTACCGGTGACCTCCAGGTCGAGGTTCCGACGCGCCTGGTCGAGGGAGAGGAACGACGTCGCGACGCGCAGCGTCACCTCCCGGCTGGTGGAGACGTCGAAGGTGGCGGAGGTCGCGGCGGAGGCGGTCGGTGCCCGGTCGAAGGCACCGGAGACGAACATGCGGCTCCGACCGGCCGACAGAGGGCTGCCGTTGTCGACCCAGCCGGTGAAGGTGCCGTCCGCGCCGATGGTGAACGTGCCGTTGTGGAAGACGAGGCTTCCGGTCGCCTTCCCGGCCGGGAAGGTGAACCGCATGATCCCGGCGTGGTCGGTGGGCGACATCTCCGCGATCAGGCCGTTCTGCAGCGTGACCCGGTAGAGGTCCGGCTGTGCCGTCTCGTCGTCGTGGCGGAAGGCGAGCGCACGGCTGGCGGGCTCACCGGTGAGCGGCCCGTCGCCGGCGACCGGCATTACCGACATCTGGTTGCGGTCACCCATCCACGGGCTGGGCTCGTGGGAGATCGCGAGCCCCTGCAGCATGGGCAGGTTTGCCTCGTTGTTGATCCGGTGGTACTGGTACGCCCACGTGTCGGAGGTCGCGTCGGTCACCGGGGTGAAGAAGTTGAAACCGTTCGGCACGGCGGCGATCGGCAGGTTGTTGCCGCGCGAGAAGCCGGACGTCGAGTTGGTGCCGCGCCGGGTGTCGACATAGTTGGTGAGCGTCGAGCCGTCGATCGACTGTGGCACGGCGGTCAGCTCGATGTCGTCGAGCCAGCCCTGGAACCGGGTCTCCCCGGTGGCCTGCGGGTTGTCGTACGCGAGCAGGATGCGGTCGATCGTCTTGCCGCGCGCGACGGTGCCGAGGTCGGCCTGCACCAGGTTCCACTGGTCGGCGTAGAGCACCTTGGAGGCGCCCTGACCGGCGGCGGTCAACGGGTAGCCGTGCTGGTCGACGGGTGAGCGCCCGCTCAGGTAGCTGCCGTCGGTGAAGCGCAGGTCGACGGCGGCGTAGGTGGACGGGTACCGGGCGTCCCCACCGGTGAACTCCGGGAAGAGCTTGTACGACAGCCGGGTCTTCGGCCCGACCGGGATGGTGACGTCGAACAGCTTGTTCGTCGCGTACGACCGGCCGTTGCCTTCGGCCCCGCCCGCGTAGCGCAGCGCGGCCAGTCCGGTGAACCCGGCGTCCGGCTTGGTGGTGTAGCCGCCGTTCGGGCCGGCGGTGGCCTCGCTGACCATGGCGGTGGCCGGCGGGCGGACGTCCGAGCCGTCGCTGATGTTCCAGTCGGCGAGCTGCACGAGCGAGTCGCCGGAGTTCGCTGTGACGTTCAACCGGTAGTAGCCGTAGGCGCTCGGGTTGGTGAAGCTGTACGTGTTGGTGGCGAAGCGGCCGCTGAACGTCACCCCGGCGCGCTTGTCCAGGTCGGTCCAGGTCCGGCCGTCGTTCGACCCCTGCACGACGAAGTCCCTGGGGTCCCGGGCCGGTGCGTCGTTGGCGGCGGTCAGCGAGTACCGCACCACCGTGGCGGGCTTGGCGAGCTGGTAGGTCACCCAGCCGCTCGACTCGAACACGAGCCACTTTGTCGACGGGTCGTCGTCGGTGAGGTTCGCGGCGATCTCGTTCGGCAGGTTCTCCGCGCTCGCGGTCACGGCGCCGACCTGGCCGAGCAGGCTGCCCGGCAGGGTGGTGACCTTGCCGCTCAGGTTCGCCTGGACCGGCTTGCCGTTCGCGCCGACCTCGACGGTGCTGGCGGCGGGTTGCGGGTCGGCGGACTCGAACGAGGAGGAGAAATCGCCAGGGGTTGCCGGCGCGGCGGCGGCGTTGGCCAGGGGCGCGGCGACGAGCAGACCCAGGGGTAGCAGTGCGGCTGTGGTCGCGGCGAGCAGGCGGGAGGACGGGTGACGCGCATGGGGGGTATGCGACATGAGGGACGGTGCCTTTCGACTCGAACCAGTCGAGTACGTCGAAGGTCTGGGCAGAGTGGACGAGGTCAGGCCCTATGACATCGTTGTCATACGAGGTCGTTGACGACGATGGCCGGGGCGGTGGACTGCCGCTGATAGTTCCGGGCGGACCACAGCCCTGTCAACGGGTGATCACCGCGAGACCACCACCCGGACCCTGACCCCACCGCGGAGTCGGACCCGCACTCCGCACCACTGTCACCGCCTCCGGGCCTCGGCGCCGCGCGGCGCCCCGGGCCCGGAAGGGGGGCACGCCGGCAGGGGGGGCCCGG
>NZ_JBEZFA010000036.1:0-67293 GCF_040649215.1 Micromonospora sp. NPDC049044
ACGCGGGTCACGGGGCGCCGGCGCGGGGGGGGGTGTGTTTTCCCCCCCCCCCCCCCCCCCCCCGGGGGGGGGGGGCCCCCCCCCCCCCCCCCCCCCTTCTCGAAAAAACTGGAGCCGTTCAGTCGCCCTGCCGTTGCTGCGGGATCTGACCCTGCAGCAGCGCCCTGACCTCCGACTCACGGTATCGACGGTGACCACCCAGGGTGCGGATGGCACTGAGCTTGCCCGCCTTGGCCCACCGGGTCACCGTTTTCGGGTCGACACGGAACATCGACGCCACCTCGGCCGGCGTGAGTAGCGGCTCTGGTTCGTGCGTTCGCGATGCCATCGGTCACTCCTCCACATGTATAGACATCGGCCGGGGTCCCGCCGGCCGACGCGTCTCCCATGGTCCGGCTAGTCCCCGATGTCCGACATGGGCCGAACGGATGAAGGTCCCTAGACGGACGGATGAACCATGCCCGATTTTTACGACTTTTACACGGCAGAAGCTACCTTATTCGGACTCATGATCACGGTTCGTGATGCGTCAACTACGAGCGCACCTCACCTTGGGAGCGCTACTACGACGGTTTGCCCTAGTTGCACCGCTCCAGCAGCTGCACCGCGCGCCATCTGGCCACCAACTTGTCGTACGCGGCGGACGCCTCCTCCGCCTCACCCCGCGACAGCCCCGCCAGGCCGTCGGCGACCAGCTCAGGCGAGTCGTCCGCCGCGAGAGTCTCGTCGGAGAGCAGGTCGACGAGGCCGCCGTAGTCCAGCTCGACAACCGACCGAGGGTGGAACTCCTCAAGCCAGCGAGCCGCCTCCTCCACCGCGTCGGTGATCGGGGCCTCGCCCACCGACTTACGCAGCACGGACAGCGCCCGGGACGACCGACGGCGGGCCTTGGAGATCTCCGTGCGGTAGCGCAGCGCCCGCCGGCCCGGCTCGGAGACCAGGTCCCGCTCGGCCGGCTCGAAGAGCACGAACCAACGCAGCGGTACGCCCCACGTGGCGATCTGCTCGTGCACCCGGGGCACCCCGTGCTCAAGCACCCGGGCCCCGCTGCGCCAGTCGTCGATCACCGCCCTGGCCTGCCCGGCGAGCACCGGCGGCACGAACGCGTCGGCGAGCACCGAGGGCACCCCGTCCCGGGCGCTGAGCGCCGCCTCAGCGACCCGGATCCGCAGGTTCCACGGGCAGACCAGCAGGCTGTCGTCCGTCTCCAGGACGTACGCCTCCTCCGGCAGGTCGGGCAGCCGGGTCCAGCCCGCGCCCAGCGCCTCGATCACCGCCGTCCGCTGCCGGCCGGGGCCCTCGACCGGGGCCACCGCCCGCCCCTCCGAGACATAGCGGCGCCAGTAGCTCTGCCGGTCTCGGTCGAAGGCGGTCAACGGTTCGTACACGCGCAGGTAAGAAGCGAAGAGCGACGGCACGGCGCGATCCTCCCACGAACGGCACCCGTACAGGGTCAGCGGCCGGACCACGCGCGCCGCAACGTGGGACGGCGACGGCGCGTCGAGCACTCGCCCGGCGGCCGATACTAGGCTCGATCACACCGGCAGCATCCCCGCCGGCGTCCACCAGGTCCGCGTCCCACAAGGGCGCACCCCACTCCAGGAGCCAACCATGGGTGTATTCGCGAGCACCGACGACCCGGTATCGACAGGTCACGAACAGGTCGTGTTCTGCCAGGACAAGCAGAGTGGCCTGAAGGCGATCATCGGGATCTACTCCACCGCGCTGGGGCCGGCGCTCGGCGGCACCCGCTTCTACCCGTACGACAGCGAGGCGGACGCCCTCGCCGACGTGCTCGACCTGTCCCGCGGGATGGCGTACAAGAACGCGCTCGCCGGGCTGGACCTGGGCGGTGGCAAGGCCGTCATCTGGGGCGACCCGGAGCAGATCAAGAGCGAGGCGTTGCTGCGCGCGTACGGTCGCTTCGTGGAGTCGCTCGGCGGTCGCTACTACACCGCCTGCGACGTCGGCACGTACGTGGCGGACATGGACGTCGTGGCCCGGGAGACCCGCTACGTGACCGGGCGCAGCGTCGAGCACGGTGGCGCTGGCGACTCGTCGATCCTCACCGCCTGGGGTGTCTTCCAGGGCATGCGGGCGGCGGCCGAGCACGTCTGGGGCACCCCGAGCCTGCGGGGCCGGCGGATCGGCGTGGCCGGGTTGGGCAAGGTCGGCAAGTACCTCACCGGGCACCTGCTCGAAGACGGCGCCGAGGTGGTCGCCACCGACGTCAACCCGAAGGCGCTGGCGTGGGTGCGGACCAACCACCCGCAGGTCACCCTCCTGGACGACGCCAGCGCGCTGGCCGCCGCGGACATCGACGTGTACGCGCCCTGCGCGCTGGGCGGCGCCCTGAACGACGAGACGGTGCCGGCGCTGCGCGCCAAGGTGGTGGCCGGCGCGGCGAACAACCAGCTCGCCCACCCGGGCATCGAGAAGCTGCTGGCCGACCGGGGCATCCTCTACACCCCGGACTACGTCGTCAACGCGGGCGGCGTCATCCAGGTGGCCGACGAGATCGAGGGCTTCAACTTCGAGCGGGCGAAGCTGCGGGCGACCGGGATCTACGACACCACCCGCGAGATCCTGCGCCTGGCCGACGCCGAGGGCGTGCCGCCGGCGGTGGCCGCCGATCGGCTGGCGGAACGGCGGATGGCGGAGATCGGCCGGCTGCGCGGAATCCACCTGCGCTGAGCGTTTCCGGAGGCGGATCAACGGGATCCGCCTCCGGGCCCCCTTGGCCGGCTCGTCTGGGTAAGCTCAAGTCGGTCAATTTTGATGTGGTTTGTCCGGTGTCACGGGTGCTAACCGTTCCGCTCCTTACCCGGTACACTGGGTGACGGCCGGATCGACGCGACGCGCAGAGCCGGCTGACGGTAACCCGAGGTGCCGAACGTTGGCATCCCCATGTACCGTAAGAGCCACGAGAGATGCCTGACGTCATCGGGGCCCGCCTTCGGGCTGCCCCGCATTCTGTGCGAGGGGGTCGAGCCATGGGGCGCGGCCGTGCTAAGGCCAAGCAGACGAAGGTGGCCCGGGAGTTGAAGTACCACTCCCCGAACACCGACCTCACCGCCTTGCAGCGCGAACTGGCGGGTGCTGGTAAGTCTGAGCACCACTTCGACGACGACTCTAAAGAGTTCGTCGACGACGATGATGAGGATCACGCGGACGACGACCCGGATCCCTGGGTCCGTCCGACCCGCTGACCTCTCGACGCAATTGAGCACGCGGTAAGTCCGCGTGCTCACGCACGTTCGGTGCAGGTGTAGTAGCCGACGATCAGGGGCCTGACCCGACCGGAGTCACTCCGGTCGCTCGACAGGCCCCCGATCGTGGCTCGACTCAGCGTGGGCGGTTGTTCCAGTTGTAGAACGTCGGGATGTTCTCGAAGTGGTTCCAGGCGCACACCGCGCTGGCGCCGTCGCTTCCCGAAACCTCGGAACGCAGCCTCCGCGCGTCCTCAGCCTCCTGCAGCAGCGCGACGAGCGCGGGACCTGCCTCCCGTACCCGTTCGGTGACGCCGTCGTCCGCTTCGCGCTCAGGGCGCCGGTGACTGGTGGTCTCGGGCATGCTCCAACACTCCCTCCAATAGGCGGATCTTGCTGTTGCGGCAGTGCTCGGTCTCTGTGCCGTCAAAACGCCCCAGCTCGAAGTAACGGTTGGCGGCGTGACCACCCCCGCAGAAACCGAAGTACGGGCAGGAAACCCGGCACGCCTCCACCCCAGCCAGAAACTCGCCGACCCACGGCGTCGCCGCCGCACCGGCGAGGATCTCCGCCAGCGGGGTCCGCAGCACGTTGCCGCTGCTGAAGTCGCCGTAGCGCGGGTCGCTGAAGCCGGCCATCTCCGGCGACAGCACGATCACCGAGCCGTCGTGACCGATCGTCGGGATCGGGTCCAACTGGCGGGGTAGCACCGCGTCCGCCGAGTTGTCGAGCACGGCGGCGGCGTAGCGCAACGACCACTCGATCTCGCGCAGGTGGATCCGGGGCTCCCGACGCCAGGCCGCTACCAACTCGGCCCAGAAGCCGGTCACCGCCGCCGGGTCGTGGCTGTTGTCCCGGGTGTTGACCCCTTCGGTCTCCTCGATGTTGACGCCCAGCACGTCGCACCCCAGCTCGAGGAAGTATTCGTACAGCTCGGTGGCGAGCCCCGGCTCCGGCCGGGACACCACGGCCAGGGCGGAGAACGGCAGGCCGTGCCGACGCAACGCGTCGACACCCCGCAGGATCCGGTCGTACGCCGGCTGGCCGCCCCGGTTGACCCGGTCACCGTTGCGGGCCCGGGGCCCGTCGACGCTCACGCTCACCCGCATCTCGTGCCGGGCGAAGAAGTCACACCAGTCGTCGTCGACAAGAGTGGCGTTTGTCTGCACGTGATGCTCGACGTCGGGCCCGAACGGAGCCATCAGGTCGGCGAGGTGCTCCCGGCCGGCCGCCAGCGGCTCCCCGCCGTGCCAGACCACCGAGAACCGATTCGCCGCCGCCCAGGGGTTGACCGCCGCCGCGACCGCCGCGGCCACCGCCACCGGCATCCGCCGGTCGACGGCCCGAAACGGCAGGTAGCAGTACGTGCAATCAAGATTGCAGAGAGTGGTCGGCTGCATGACGACGTACGACGGGACGGCCGCCAGACCACGCATCCCGCTGAACGACTGTCCCCGAGCACCCATCACCCTCCCCCGCCTAGCCTGAGCCCTTCAGGCTAGGCGGCATTGGCCACTCGGGTGAAGCCCTCATCAGGTGCCCGTACGATCACCAGCATGTGATCAACCTCGGGTGTGCTGACCAACCATCTGCACGTTGCCGGTGCCCTCGATGATCTCGCCGGCCTGCCACGCCTCGACCCCACGACCGGTCAGGGTGGCGAGCGCGCGGTCAGCGTCCTCGGCCGACACGATCGCGAACATGCCGACGCCCATGTTGAAGGTCGACTCCATGTCCTGGTCGTCGATGCGGCCCTTAGTCTGGATCAGGTCGAAGATCGGCTGCGGCTTCCAGGTGGACCGGTTGACCACCGCGTCGACGTTCTCGGGCAGCACCCGCACCAGGTTGCCGGGGATGCCGCCACCGGTGATGTGGGAGAGCGCCCGCACCTCCGCCTCGGCGATCAGCTTGAGGCAGTCCTTGGCGTAGATCTTGGTCGGGGTGAGCAGCTCCTCACCGAGGGTCCGCTGCCGACCGAAGTCGTCGATCACGATGTCCAGTCGCATCCGGGCGGCGCCGAGCAGCACGTGCCGGACCAGCGAGTAACCGTTGGAGTGCAGGCCGGAGGAGCGCATGGCGATCACCACGTCGCCCACCTCGACCCGCTCCGGGCTGAGGATGTCGGCCTCCTCGACCACGCCGACACCGGTCGCGGAGATGTCGTACTCGTCCGGGCGGAGCACGCCGGGGTGCTCGGCGGTCTCCCCGCCCAGCAGGGCGCAGCCGGCGTAGCGGCAGCCGTCGGCGATGCCCGCGCCGATCTCGGCGACCTTGTCCGGCACGACCTCGCCGGTGGCGATGTAGTCGAGCAGGAACAGCGGCTCGGCACCACAGGCCACCAGGTCGTCCACGACCATCGCGACCAGGTCGATGCCGACGGTGTCGTGAATGTCCATCTGCTGGGCGATGACCAGCTTGGTGCCCACCCCGTCGGTGGAGGACGCCAGGATCGGGCTCTTGTACTTCTTCGTGTCCAGCCGGAACAGGCCGGCGAACCCACCGAGGTCACCGAGCACCTCGGGGCGGCGGGTCTGGCGCACCTTCGACTTGAGCAGCTCAACCGCGCGGTCGCCCGCGTCGATGGAGACTCCGGCGTCGGCGTACGAAACCGAGCGTTTGCGGGCCTGCCGGCTGGTGCCGGCCGTCCAGGGCTGTCGGTCGCCGCCGGCGCCGGTCGGGCTGCTTCCTGCGCCGCTGCGCTCGGACACGTGCGTCACGGTTCTCCCCTTTGGTTCTCGGTGCCGCGCCGACGGTGGCCGGGCCGCGCCGGTTGGTGCTACGGGCGGTTTGCGGTAACGCCACCCGGAGTGGCGACGGACGAGCCGTTGGTGTGCAGGGCTTCCGGCGACGAGTTCGTGACCCGTCGACCCACCCCTTCGAGCACGTGCTTGCCGATCAGGTTGCCAGCCGGCAACTCGATCGGGTACTCCCCATCGAAACATGCCCGACACAGCCGGGTCTTCGGCTGCTCGGTTGCGGCGATCAGGCCAGGAAGGGAAACGTAACCCAGCGTGTCGGCGCCGATGGAGCGCCGGATGCCGTCGTTGTCCAACCCGTTGGCCAGCAGCTCCGCCCGGGTGGCGAAGTCGATGCCGTAGAAGCACGGCCAGCTGACGGGCGGGGAGGAGATCCGGACGTGCACCTCCAGCGCCCCCGCCTCACGCAGCATCCGGACGATGGCGCGCTGGGTGTTGCCCCGCACGATCGAGTCGTCAACGACCACCAACCGCTTGCCCCGGACGTTCTCCCGCAGCGGGTTGAGCTTGAGACGGATGCCGAGCTGACGCAGGGTCTGCGACGGCTGGATGAACGTGCGACCCACGTACGGGTTCTTCATCAGGCCGGCACCGTAGGTGATGCCCGACGCCTCCGCGTAGCCGATAGCGGCCGGGGTGCCGGACTCCGGCACCGGAATCACCAGGTCGGCCTCGACCGGGTGCTCCTTGGCCAACTGCCTACCGATCTGCACCCGCGCCGCGTGCACGTTGCGCCCGGCGATCGTGGCGTCCGGGCGGGCGATGTAGACGTACTCGAAGAGGCAGCCCTTGGGCTCGGGCGCGGCGAACCGGGTGGAGCGCAGGCCGTTCTCGTCGATCGCGATCAGCTCGCCCGGCTCGACCTCGCGCACCACGCTGGCACCGACGATGTCGAGTGCGGCCGTCTCGCTGGCCACCACCCAGCCGCGCTCCAGGCGGCCGAGCACCAGCGGGCGGACGCCGTGCGCGTCACGGGCCGCGTAGAGGGTCGACTCGTCCATGAAGACGAAACTGAACGCGCCGCGCAACTGCGGCAGCACCTCCAGTGCGGCCGCCTCGACCGACAGATCCGGTCGGCCGGCGAGCAGCATGGTCACCAGGGACGTGTCGTTTGTCGAACCGTCCGCCACGAGGCCACGCTCGGCGACCTCCTTTTCCAGCTCCGCGGTGTTGACCAGGTTGCCGTTGTGGGCCAACGCGATGGTCGTGCCGGAGGTGGTGGACCGAATCGTCGGCTGGGCGTTCTCCCAGTTGGACGCGCCGGTGGTGGAGTAGCGGGCGTGCCCGATGGCCAGGTGGCCGCGCAGGCTCGCCAGGGTTGGTTCGTCGAAGACCTGGGCCACCAGGCCGAGGTCCTTGTAGACCACCACCCCGGAGCCATCGCTCACCGCGATGCCCGCCGCCTCCTGGCCGCGGTGCTGTAGCGCGTAGAGACCGAAGTAGGTCAGGTTGGCGACCTCTTCGCCGGGCGCCCAGACACCGAAGACACCACAGGCGTCTTGGGGGCCGGGTCGTTGTGGGTCAAGGTCGTGGCTCAGCCGGCCGTCGCCTCGGGGCACCTACCGCTCCCTCATGCTGGTCTGGACCGGCTGGGCGGGATCACTGGCGGATCCACACTCGTCTGCCGGGACCACTCTCATCGCCTGACAGTGTACGCGAATCGCCATCGGCACAGATAGTCACGTTTTCCATGCTGAGCGTAACCAGGAGTAGGACACCTGACGATCAGAGGGGCAGATAGGTCGAGAGGTCCGCCCGGACACCACTCATCTGGACGCGACCCTCGGTGACCGCCTCCGCCCACCCGATCCGCCCGGTAGCCAACTCCAACCAGGTGTCCGCAGCCATCTCGACCACGTTTGACGGATTTCCCCTGGTGTGTCGAGGGCCGGGTACGCACTGGATCGCGCCGTATGGTGGAACGCGCACCTCCACCGATCGGCCGGGGGCGCGCTCCGCGAGGATGGCCAACAGCGCCCGGACCGCCTCGCGGAACACCGGCCGTTCGGGTGTACGCCCCTCGTCGAGCGCCGACAACGCCGCCGCGACGGCAGCGGACTTACTGTGCGGAGAGGACACGAAGGGACGATACGACCCGCAGGCCAAGCACCTGACGTTGGCCCTGGGTCGCGCCAATCCAGTCGGACAAGGCATAGTTGCCGACGGCGTATTCGTACCGTGATGATCCCCGGCCCGGCGCCCCGCCGGTCAGAGGGAAGTCAGCCCGGAAGGCGGTGGACGTGTCAACACACCGACGTGCCTGGAAGCAGCGGGCCGGTGTGGTCGTAGCGCTGGTTGTCGGCGCTCTGCTCGCCGTCCCCGCCACACCCGCAATGGCCGCCAGGATCAGTACAGCTGACAACTCGACCTCGATCGACGCGGGCAAGAGCAGCACCGTCAACGTGGTCGTTCGACCGGACCAGGACGAGAAGTCCGCGGACATCGACGTCACCGACCTGCCCGACGGCGTCACCTGCGGTGGCTGCGGGCCGATCAACTTCGGTGACTCGAGCGAGCCGAAGCAAGTGACGTTGACCCTGACGGCAGCGGCCAACGCGCCCGCGGCCAACGGAAGCTCGGCGAAGATCACGGTGTCCGGCGGTGACTCCCGCACGCTCCGGGTGACGGTCAAGGCGGCGGCTGCTCCGCCACCCCCGCAGGTGCAGACCGTGCAGTCGGTCTCCGGCAAGGTCGTCGTCCAGGCCGACAACAAGGCGGTGCCGAACGCGGTGGTCATGCTGCTGGACAGCACCGGCAAGCGCTTCGACACCACCAGCGACGGCAGCGGCAACTTCCGCTTCACCGGCACCACGGACAAGCCGATCGCACCGGGTCGGATCGACCTGGGTGCCACCTTCGACAACGTGCAGGCCCGAAAGACGCTGAGCGCCGCCGCCGGGCAGGCCATCACCGGGCAACGGATCAGTCTCGCGATCAAGGTCGAGGTGACGCCCAGCGCCACGCCGTCCGCCACCACCGAGGCGACTCCCACCGAGGAGCCGGCCGACGAGGGCGCGGCGGAGGAGGGCGACGACGAGGCCAGCGCGGGCCCTCCGGCGAACGCCTCCAAAACCGACGAAGGCGGCAACGGCGCGGGCTCGTACCTGATCATTCTGCTCGGTGGTCTGCTGGTGGCCGCCGGTGTGGGCACGATCGTCCTGCTCTGGATGAAGCGCAAGGAGAACGGCGACGACGACGACGCGCCGGCCGCGGCTGGTGGCGGCGCTGTCGTGCCGCCGGCCCGGGGCGGTTACCGCGGCGCCGACGACCAGACCCGGATGGCTGGCGGCCGGCCCATCGGCGGCGCGGACCCGACCATGGTCGGCGGCGCGGCGCTGAGCGAGGCACCGACGATGATGCACCGCCCGGTGGTCGACGACGTCCCACCGGACCCGTACGGTGCGCCCGCGCAGGCGTACGGCGGTGCGGGACAGCAGGGTTGGGGCGGCGCCGGCTACGGCGAGGAGCCAGCACCCGGCGGGTACGGGGCCGGCGGCTACGGCAACGCTCCCGCGTCCGGTGGCGGTTACGGCAACGCTCCCGCCTCTGGCGGCGGTTACGGCACCCCGGCGGGTGCCGAGGGCGGCTACGGCGCCGCTGACGGCTACGGTGCGGCGCCCGGTTCCGGCGCTGGTTACGGTGGCGCTCCGGCCTCCGGTGACGGTTACGGCAACGCTCCCGCGTCCGGTGGTGGCTATGGCAACGCGCCGGCTTCCGGCGGTGGCTACGGCAGCCGCGACTACCCCGCCCAGGGTGGGGGGACCGCCGCCTACCCGCCGGCTCCCGCAGGTGGAGCGGCCTACGGCGAACGGTACGACGAGCCGACCGGCCGGTACACGGGCGACAACACCCAGTACCCGGCACCGGCGGACCCGTACGCCACCGGGGTCTACCAGCCCGAGCAGGGGCAGGGGTACGGCCAGCCCGACCCGGCTCCGTACGGCGGTCGGACCGCCGAGCCGACCGCCGGGTACGGCGGCCAGCAGTCGGGCGGGTACGACCAGGGCGGTTACGGCGGCCAACCGGCCGGCGGGTACGACCAGGGCGGCACCTACGGTCAGGAGCCCCCGGCGCAGCGCGGCGGCTACGACGACCGGGGCTACGACCAGGGCGGCTACGGCCAGCCGGCCGGCGGTCGGTCCCGACCGGAGACCCCGCCGCCGACCGACCGGGGCGGCCGACGTCTCGACTGGCTTGACGACTGACGACACAGCGCACTGAAGAACGGCCACCCGGAGATCCGGGTGGCCGTTCCGCATTCAAGCGTCACTCGTGGTCAACGAGGTCGTGGCATCCCGCCGGCCCGAACACCACGGCGTCACCCAAGCCGAGTTGATCAATGCAGGCGGGCCGACGCGGCGCGCTGGTTGAGCGGCGGTCAGGCGGCGGAGAAGACGCCCTGGTTGAGCAGCGGCACGACGTCCGAGACGCCGATCCGGACGGCGATGTCCACGTCCTGGGCGAAGCCACTCTCGGTCAATTCCCGCCCGGACACGCTTCCCCGCACCGCCGCTGGCACATCCGGAGTGCTCGCCAGGGCGGCGAGTGCCATGGCGGCCTCCACGGACAGCCCACCCGGCACGCCGGAGAGCGCGTCGAGCACCGAGGCGGCGCCGAGCTGGTCCTCCACCGACGGGCGCAGCGACCCATCCGGCCACCGCTCACCCGAGGCGATCACGCCGATCGGGGCGTCCACGGTGCCGTACCCCTGGCGGCGCAGCCAACGCCCGACGGCCCGCGCGTTACGCAGACACGCCGCGACCACCGGGAGGCCGGTGGCGCTGGCCGCGGCGCTGATGGCGGAACCGTTCGGCGAGGGTAGGACCAGGTCCGCCACCACCGGTGCGGTGCTCAGTGCGGCGGGCGAGAGCGACCACGGATGTTCCGCGCTCACCCGCCGCCGGCCCACCGCCGCGACCGCGCCGACCCGTACCGCGTACTCCGGGGCCTGCTCGCCCCAGGGGAACGGGTGCACCCGGATGCCCCGCGCCACCGCCACCTCGACGGCGGTGGTGAACGACAGCACGTCCACCACCACCAGCGCCGCGCAGACCCGGCCGAGCTCGGCCGCCCCGGTCAGCCCCCAGTCGAACCGGGCACCGGAACCGGGTTGGCCGTAGACAGCGGCCGACAACGCCTCAGCGCTCGTCAGGCGACGGTTCGGTGACACCGGTGTCAGACTCGGCCGCCCCACCGATCGGCTCGACGGCACCGGTCTTCGGGTCAGGCCCCGAAGACGCGATCGGCTCGGAGAGCACCTCAGCCGGGTCGATCCGCTCGGCCGGGGCGACCGGCAGCGGGACGGCCTCGACCGCGCCCGCCACACCGGCTGCCGGCGCGGGCACCTCGACGGCGGTCGTACCCCCGAAGAGGCGCGGCAGCGTCTCGGTGTGCGCGCTGCGCAGCTCGTCCAGGCCGATCCGGAACTGGCCGTGCACCTCGAGCGCACCGCCGGTCGGGTCGGTGACGCCGATCAGCTCGAACGGCACCCCCCGCTCGGCGCAGAGCGCCGCGAACGCCTTGTCGTGGCCACGCGGCACCGACACCAGCGCCCGGGTGGCGGACTCGCTGAACAGGTAGACGAACGGCATCGAACCGTCGGCGAACTGCTCCGGCACGGCGATCCGAGCGCCGACGCCACGCCGCAGACAGGACTCGACAAGGCTCTGGGCGAGGCCACCGTCGGACAGGTCGTGCGCCGAGCTGAGGTGACCCACCCGGGCCGCCTCGGCCAGCAGGTCGGCCAGCGCCTTCTCGCGGAGCAGGTCGACCTGCGGCGGGATGCCGCCGAGGTGCTCGTGCGTCACCCAGGCCCACTCCGAGCCGGACAGCTCGACGTTGGTCTCACCGAGCAGGTAGAGCTGGTCGTGGTCGCCGCCGGGACGCGGGACGAAGCCCATCGGCACCCGGTCGGCCACGTTGTCCAGCACACCCAGTACGCCGACCACCGGGGTCGGGTGGATGGCCGCCGCACCGGTCTGGTTGTAGAAGCTGACGTTGCCGCCGGTGACCGGGATGCCCAGCTCCAGGCAGCCGTCCGCTAGGCCGCGCACGGCCTCGGCGAACTGCCACATCACGCCCGGGTCCTCCGGCGAGCCGAAGTTGAGGCAGTTGGTGACGGCGATCGGCTTCGCGCCGGTCACCGCCACGTTCCGGTACGCCTCGGCCAGGGCCAGCTTGGTGCCGTTGTACGGGTCGAGCCGGGCGTACCGGCCGTTGCCGTCGACCGACAGCGCCACACCGAGTCCGGTGCGCTCGTCGATCCGGATCACGCCGCCGTCCTCCGGCTGCGCGAGCACTGTGTTGCCCAGCACGTAGCGGTCGTACTGCTCGGTGACCCACGTCTTGTCGGCCAGGTTCGGCGACGCGATCATGCGCAGCACGGTCTCCCGCAGCGCGTCCGGGTCGGCCGGGCGGGGCAGCGTTTCGGCCCGGTCGGCCTGGAGCAGGATCAGGTCGGCCGGCTCACGCATCGGCCGGGCGTAGACCGGGCCGTCGTCGACGAGCGAACCCGGCGGCACATCGACGACCAGGTGGTCCTGCCAGGTGATCAGCAGACGACCCGGGCGGCCGTCCGGCTCCGGTGCGGTGACCTCGCCGATGGCGGTGGCGAGGACGCCCCACTTCTCGCAGGTCTTGAGCACCGCGTCGAGCTTGTCCGGCTCGACGACGAGGAGCATCCGCTCCTGCGACTCACTGGCCAGGATCTCGTGCGGGTCCATCGACGGCTCGCGCAGCGGCACCCGCTCCAGCCAGACCCGCATGCCGGTGCCGGCCGCGGCGGCGGTCTCGGTGAGCGCGCAGGTCAGGCCGGCGCCGCCGAGGTCCTGGATGCCGACGACCAGCTGGCCGTCGTACAGCTCCAGGCACGCCTCGATCAGCAGCTTCTCGGTGAACGGGTCACCGACCTGCACGGCGGGGCGGCGGGCCTCGCTGCCCTCGTCGAAGGTGGCACTGGCCAGCACCGAGACGCCGCCGATGCCGTCCCGGCCGGTCTTGGCGCCCATCAGCACGACCACGTTGCCGGGGCCGGCGGCGGCCTTGTTCTGCAGCCTGTCGACCGGCAGCACGCCCAGGCAGAGCGCGTTGAGCAACGGGTTGCCCTGGTAGGACGGGTCGAAGACCAGCTCGCCACCGATGTTCGGCAGGCCGAGGCAGTTGCCGTAGCCGCCGACGCCGGCGACGACGCCGGTGAGGACCCGGGCGGTGTCCGGGTGATCCGCGGCACCGAAGCGCAGCGGGTCCATCACCGCGACCGGGCGGGCACCCATGGCGAGGATGTCCCGGACGATGCCGCCGACGCCGGTCGCCGCACCCTGGTACGGCTCGACGAAGCTCGGGTGGTTGTGCGACTCGACCTTGAAGGTCACCGCCAACTCGTCGGAGACCTGCACGACGCCGGCGTTCTCACCGATGCCGGCGAGCAGCCGGTCGCTGTGCGGGGCCTTCTCACCGAACTGCCGCAGGTGCACCTTGCTCGACTTGTACGAGCAGTGCTCGCTCCACATGATCGAGTACATCGCCAGCTCGGACTGGGTGGGCCGGCGGCCGAGGATCTGCCGGATCCGGTCGTACTCGTCGTCGCGCAGACCCAGCTCGGTGTACGGCTGAAGCTCGCCCGGGGTGCCACCGGCGCGCGGCACGGTGTCCACGCCCTCGGTCCAGACGGCAGCGGCCGGCTGGGCGGGAGCGGTCGCGGGTGCGACCGGCTGCGCCGGGCTCGGCTCGGTCGGCTGCACCGGGGCGGAGTATGCCTCCGGGGTGTCGCGTACCGGGTCCGGATGGGTGGTCATGACCTCTCCTCGCTGCGCTCGCGCCCGCCAGAGATGCGGTTGAGCTGACCGATGATCGTGCCGCCGGTCACGCCGGCGCCCCCACCAGGTGCTTGAGGACCGAGGTGAAGAAGCCGAGGCCGTCAAGCGAGGGGCCGGTGAGCGCCTCCACCGCGTGCTCGGGGTGCGGCATGATGCCGACCACGTTGCCGGCGGCGTTGGTGATCGCGGCGATGTCGCGCTGCGACCCGTTGGGGTTGCCGCCGACGTAGCGCGCGACCACCCGGCCCTCGCCTTCGAGCTGGTCCAGCGTCGCGGTGTCGGCGACGTAGCAGCCCTCGCCGTTCTTGACCGGGACGAGCACCTCCTGGCCGGGCTGGAACGTGTTCGTCCACGCGGTCCCGGCCGACTCGATGCGCAGGACCTGGTCCCGGTTGCGGAAGTGCAGGTGCTGGTTACGGGTGAGCGCGCCGGGCAGCAGGTGCGCCTCGCAGAGGATCTGGAAGCCGTTGCAGATGCCGAGCACCGGCAGACCGCCCCGGGCGGCGTCCACGATCGTCTCCATCACCGGGGCGAACCGGGCGATGGCACCGCAGCGCAGGTAGTCGCCGTAGGAGAAGCCACCGGGCAGGACGACGGCGTCCACGCCGTGCAAGCCCGGGTCGCCGTGCCAGAGCCGGACCGGCTCAGCGCCGGCGATCCGGACGGCCCGGGCCGCGTCCCCGTCGTCGAGCGAGCCGGGGAAGGTGACCACACCGACCCGGGCGGTCACGAGCGGGCGTCCGCGGTCTCGTCGGCCTCGACCAGGCGAACGGTGAAGTCCTCGATGACCGGGTTGGCGAGCAACTTGTCGGCAATCTCCCGAGCGCGGTCCAGGTCCGGTTCACCTGTGAACTCGATCTCGATCCGCCTGCCGATCCGAACCGAGGCGACGTCACCGACGCCGAGCCGGGGCAGCGCGTTTGCGACGGCCTGGCCCTGCGGATCGAGGATCTCGGGCTTGAGCATGACGTCGACGACGACGCGAGGCACTGGGCACTCCTGACTGTGTACGCAGTTGGGTGCCGACCCACAACGGGCGAGCGCAGCCAGCCTACCTGGCAGATATCGCCGCGGACGCACCGGCCGGGTGCAGTTCAGGCAGTGATCAACATTACCGGCGCTCAGGGTGACCCATCGGGCGCGACACGCGGCCTCAGCAGGACATATACAGCGCTACAGCGAGCCAAATCGTTACATAGAGCAACATTGATCAAATCCTTGATAACGACCACCCCGCACCCTACTGTACATCGACGTAAGTCGATTCAGGCGTCGGCGGGACCCCTCGCTGCCGCCCATCCGCGCCCGGCGACCCCGGGCCCGCCCCGTCCAAGGAGTCCACCCGATGCGCATCCGCCCCCTGCTCGCCGTACTCAGCACCGCGCTGGTCGGCGCCCTCGGCGTCCCGTCCGCCGCGTCCGCCGCCCCCGCCGGCCCGCAACCCATCATCGGTGGCGGCACCGTCTCGTCCGCCCCCTGGGCCGCCGCGGTGTTCAGTAACGGCTCGTTCACCTGCTCCGGCAGCGTCATCGCCGCCCAGTGGGTGCTCACCGCCCGGCACTGCATCAGCGGCACCATGTCGGTGCGGGTCGGAAGCGTCAACCGCACCTCCGGCGGGGTCACCCGCACGGTCAGCGCCACCTACACCCGCAACGACCTCGCGCTGATGCGGCTCTCCAGCACCGTCAGCACCTCCGCGGTGTCCCTGGCCAGCAGCAACCCGCCGATCAACTCGACGAACTCGATCTACGGCTGGGGCATGACCTGCTACAGCGGTTGCTCGGCGTCCACCCAGTTGAAGACCGCCACCGTCCGGGTGACAAGCAACAGCGCCACCGACGCGTACGGCGGGCAGGCCATCCGCAGCACCCGGATCAACGGCAACGCGTGGCGTGGCGACTCCGGCGGCCCGCAGTTCTACAACGGCCAGCAGGTCGGCGTCGCCTCCACCGCCGACGGGTCGAGCATCCAGAACTACGGCAGCGTTGCGTACAACCGGGCCTGGATCACCTCGACGGCCGGTGTCTGACGGTTAACGCCCGACGCGACGCGGATGGTCAGCCACGTGCCGGCCGTCCGCGCCGCGTCGTTTTGCAGCATCCGATCAGGTGAACAATGCACACGATCGGGTCGCGCCACTCCTGACAGCATCGGAAACGTGCTGGTCGTGACGACAGAGCAACTGCCCGGCTACGAGATCCGCCAGATTCTCGGTGAGGTGGTGTCATCGATGGCCAGGACGCGCAACCCGTACCGCGAGGGGGTCAAGAACCTGCGCGGTGGCGCGTACGACCCGATGGCCCCGGACAACCTCACCCGGTGGCGCACCGACTCGGTGACCCGCCTCGGCGAGGAGGCCCTGCGGCTCGGCGCGAACGCGGTGATCGGCATGCGGTTCGACAGCCGGGACTGCGGTGAGATGTGGATGGAGATCTGCGCGTACGGGACGGCAGTGGTCGCCGTACCCGTCATGCCGGAGGTCATGCCGGCCGACCAGCCGGCGGTCGCTGCGGAGACCGCCACCGACCCGGCCTTCGCCGAGTCCCTCGGCGGCATCGCCGAACCGGCGAGCGCCCCCAACCTCAGCACAGCCGCAGAAACCCCAAACCCCTAACCCACCCCACCCCACCCAACCCAACCCAACCCACCGTTGATCATGAAGTTATTGCCACGACACGCCGGTGCGGAGGGCAATAACTTCATGATCAACGGGACCTAGGCGGCCCGGCCGAGGGTGGGGGTGGGGGTTCGGGGTGGGTTAGAGGATGGGGGGTGGGGTGTAGGTGGCTGCGTCCGGGTGGGCTGTCACCACTGCGGTGATCCGCTTGGTTACCGCTGCCACCTGGGCCTGGGCGGCACCGACGAAGGCGCTGCGGTCGGCGACCAGGGTGTCGATGTCGGCGCGGGACAGACCCAACCGACCGTCGGCGGCCAACCTGTCGAACAGGTCGTTCTCCGGGGAGCCCTGCTCGCGCATCGCCAGGGCCACCGCTACCGCGTGCTCCTTGATCACCTCGTGGGCGACCTCCCGGCCGACGCCCCGCCGGACCGCCGCCACCAGGATCTTGGTGGTGGCCAGGAACGGCAGGAACCGCTCCAACTCCCGGTTGATCACCGCCGGGTACGCGCCGAACTCGTCGAGCACCGTCAGGAACGTCTGGAACAGCCCGTCGGCGGCGAAGAACGCGTCCGGCAGGGCGACCCGGCGGACCACCGAGCAGGACACGTCCCCCTCGTTCCACTGGTCGCCGGCCAACTCGCCGACCATCGACAGGTAACCCCTGATGATCACGGCGAAGCCGTTCACCCGCTCCGACGAGCGCGTGTTCATCTTGTGCGGCATCGCGCTGGAGCCGACCTGGCCCGGCTTGAAGCCCTCGGTCGCCAACTCCTGGCCGACCATCAGCCGGATCGTGGTGGCCAGCGACGACGGCGCGGCGGCGGTCTGCGCCAGCGCGGCCAGCACGTCGAAGTCCAGCGAGCGCGGGTAGACCTGCCCGACGCTGTCGAGCACCCGGGAGAAGCCCAGGTGCTCGGCGACGCGGCGCTCCAACTCGGCCACCTTGTCGGCGTCGCCGTCGAAGAGGTCGAGCTGGTCGGCGGCCGTGCCGACCGGCCCCTTGATCCCGCGCAGCGGGTACCTGGCGATCAGGTCTTCCAGGCGCTCGTACGCGATGAGTAGCTCCTCCGCCGCCGACGCGAACCGCTTGCCGAGCGTGGTGGCCTGCGCGGCCACGTTGTGCGAACGGCCGGTCATGACCAGCTCGGAGTGCTCGTACGCCAGGAAGGCGAGGCGGGCCAGGGTGGCCACCACCCGGTCCCGGACCAGCTCCAGCGAGGCCCGCACCTGCAACTGCTCGACGTTCTCGGTGAGGTCCCGGGAGGTCATCCCCTTGTGCACGTGCTCGAAGCCGGCGAGCGCGCTGAACTCCTCGATCCGGGCCTTCACGTCGTGCCGGGTGACCCGCTCCCGCTCCGCGATCGAGGCGAGGTCGACCTGGTCGAGCACCCGCTCGTACGCCTCGACCACGCCGTCCGGCACCGACACGCCGAGGTCACGCTGCGCGCGGAGCACGGCGAGCCAGAGCCGCCGTTCCATCCGGACCTTCTCCTCCGGAGACCAGAGGGCGACCAGTTCGGGCGAGGCGTACCGGTTGGCCAGCACGTTGGGGATCGTCGTCACGTACCTCATTGTCCCGCACCCGCCGGCCGCCACCTGGACCGGGCCGGGTTGGCGAGAGCGTCAGGGGCGGTTCAGCTCGTAGACGATGACCGAGCCGGAGACCAACCGGACCTGGGCCAGCCGGGCCAGCTCCGGCGACACCGCCCCCGCCCGGGTGTCGGCGAAGAGCCACCGCACCCCGTGCCGTGTCCGGAGCCGCTCCAGGTCGTCCACGGTCGGCGAGGTGAACACCCGGTCGTTGAACGCGAGCAGTTCCTGATCGGGGAAGTTCTGCCGGGCGTACCCCAGGTTGTCGACACCGTGTGCGGCCACGACGGCGTCGGTGTAGCTCCAGCTCTCCACCACCGTCCGGTGCCCGCCCAGGCCGGTCACCCAGAACGCGCGGGCATCGCAGTGCGGCGTGGTGCGCACCGGCCGGCAGTGCACGTTGGTGGCCACCACGTCGTCGTCGGCGGCGTGCTCGTCCAGCCACAACGCCGCGCGCATCTCGGCGGCGGTGAGGGCGTACGGCTGTGGTCCGCTCACCGGCACCGGTTCGGTGAGCACCGAGCGGACGATCCCACCCACGACGACTGAGGCACTGGCACCGAGCATCGCGGCGGTGACACCGGCCACCGCGAGCGTCGACACGCGCCGACGACCCCACGTCGACGGGACGCGCCGCCGCCACAGGGCTGCCACCCCGACGGCGAGCGCGGCGGCCACCGCCACGAACAGCACGTACCGGGCCGCCGAGAGGCCCAGCACCCGCAGCCACCCCTCGATGGTCGAGGTTTCCGGGGTGCCGGGACGGTCGATCCTCGGCAGGGCGAAACCCGTCACCGTGCCGGCCGTGCCGAGCGCCACCAACGCGCCGGCCAGGGCGGGCACCACCAGCGCCGGCCAGGGTGCCCGGGCGGCGGCGAGTGACCAGGCGGTCAGCACGACACCGACCGGGATGACCCCCATCCAGAAGTAGATCTGGCTGATCGACGGGTGCTGGAAGACCCAGGTGGTGGCGGCGCCGGCCAGCACGGTGCCCGCGAGCAACCAGACGGCACTGTCGATCCGGTGCTCCCGATCGGCGAGCAGGCTCATTCCGACCCACCGGGGCGCCTGACCCAGAATCCACCAGACGACCACCGAGAACGCCAGCAGCCACCCGAGGGCCCCACCGTCGTCGATGCCCGGCGGCAGCGGTGCGTCCGGCCAGATGCCGTCGCCCGCGCCGAGGGTCTCCGCGTACGGTGCGATGAAGTGCAGCAACGCCAACGCCTGCACGCGCAGGGTGGACGCCCCGCCACCGGCGAACAACCGGAAGCCCAGCGCCATCGCCGCCACGAGGCAGGCCAGGGCCACCAGGGCGGGCCGCGGGATGCGTCGGTCCCGCCACCAGAGCACGGCGGCGGTGAGACCAAGGCCGGCGACCAGCGGCGGCAACGCACTCGACTTCGCGCCCGCACAGACCAGCCCGAGCGCCGGGACCATCGCCCAGGCCGGGCCGAGCGACCGCCCCCGGACGGCATCGACGCAGAGACCGGCGAGCAGCAGCAGCGGCACCAGCACGTACGTCTGGGACGGGCTGGCGTACGACAGGGGCATCTCACCGGACACGCCCACGGCTGAGCCGAGCGTGACAGTGCTGCCCGCGAAGCCGGCGACGGCGACGACCGGGCCGGCCCAGGCGGCACCGCTCAGATCACGCGCAAGCCCGGCCGCGAGCACCACGGCGGTACCGATCACCGGCACCAGCCACAGTCGCAGCAGCACCACCGCCGGCGAGATGCCGGTGATCATGCTGCCGCTGGCGATGTGGGCGTCGGAGAGGTAGTGGTAGCGCAGGTCCTCCCCCGCGACGTGCGGCAGCTCGAACGGCATCGCCCGGGTCAGCTCCTGCACGAGCCCCAGGTGGTAGAGCAGATCCTGGTAGTAGCTGCCGTACGCCGGCGGCAGCGGGACCGTCCGCCACTGGACGTACCCCCAGGCCAGCACCACCAGCAGCGCCGCGCCCATCCCCCAGTGCCACACGACCGGCAGGGGACGACGCTCACCCATCCGCCAGTGCCGGCGCAGCCCGGGAACGGCGGCGAAGGCCACGAGTACGGGCAGCGGCCACCAGCGCAGCACTGACTGTTGGCCGATCGCGGCAGCCGACGCCCAGGCGACGATTTCGAGCAGCAGGCCGGTGGCCGCGCCGTAGGCGAGGTCCTCCGGAAGGTTGCCCCGGCTGCCGCGCAGGGCGCGGTGCACGAGCGTCCCGGGCAGCACCAGCGCGAGGACCCAGTACGCGCAGAAGCGGGCAAGGGCGGGGGCGGGCACACCGCCGCGTGACCAGACCAGGAGCAGTGCGGCGAGTACGAGCGCCCACGGCAGTGTGGTGAGGACCGGCAGGAGAACGTTGCGACGCGTCGTCGGCGCCGGGCTGTCGACCCGCTCGGCCACGAGGACGTCAGCCATGGACGCCGACCACCGAGTCCACGTCGGACGTACGCGAGTCGTTCTCGACCCGGCGTCGGGCGACAGTCCCGGTGACCCGGGCCTCGTCGCGGGAGTCGAACCCGACGTGGAAGGCCGGCCGGTTCTGCACTGTGGCGTAGATCCGGCCGACGTAATCGCCCAGGAGGCCGAGGCAGACCAGCTGTACCCCGCTGAGCAGCAGCACCGCGACGAACATCGAGGTCCAGCCGGGGATCGTGGTGCCGGAGACGTGGGCGACCATGCCGAAGACGATCAGGCCGAGGCAGAGCAGGAAGCTCGACATTCCCAGCCAGGTGGCCAGTCGCAGGGGCGCGGCGGAGAAGTTCGCAGTGCTCTCCCAGGCCAGGGCGGCCATCCGGCGCAGCGGGTACTTCGTCTCCCCGGCGGCCCGCGCCGCCCGGGTGTAGCGCACCTCGGCGCTGGGGAAACCGAGAGACGGCACCAGCAGCCGGTAGACCGGGGCGCGCTCGGGCAGCCGGCGCAGCACCTCGATCACGTCGCGGCTGAGCAGCCGGAAGTCGCCGGCCTGGGCGGGCAGGTCGGCACCGACGAGGCGGCGCATGAACCAGTAGTAGCCCCGGGCCGTGTTGCGCTTGAAGGCCGTGTCGGTGCTGCGATCGGCGCGGACGCCGTAGACGACGTCCACACTCTCCTCGCGGGCCACCCGGAGCATCTCGGCGATGGTCTCCGGCGGATCCTGGAGGTCGGCGTCGAGGCTTACCACCCACTGACCGACGGCCCGGTGCAGTCCGGCGGTCAACGCCGCCTGGTGGCCGCTGTTGCGCCGCAGCCGCACGACCCGCAGCTGCGGCCAGTCCCGGCCGTTGTCGAAGAGCACCGAAACGGTGTCGTCCCGGCTGCCGTCGTCGACGGTGACCACCTCGTAGTCGACGCCGAGCGCGTCGAGCACCGGCCGCAGCCGGGCGACCAGGGCCGGGATGACCGCGGCCTCGTTGAACATCGGGATGACCACCGACAGGGTGGCTGCCCCGGGGACGACTGACTCCACGGTGATACGGCCCCGTTCCGCACGCAGGAGTGATCGATACCGCGCCGAGGGCGCGTTGACGATCACCGTGGCGTGGCGAAATCTCCACCAGCGGGCCGGTTGCTGAACGGGCCATTAAGGCCTGTCGACCAATGCCGGGGTATGGGGTGACGCGGGACGATAGCCGCGTCTGCGCTCAGCGTTCCAGGATGGCTGTCACGCCCTGACCACCGGCCGCGCAGATGGAGATCAGCCCGCGTCCGGTGCCCTTCTCGGCAAGCATCTTGGCCAGGGTCGCCACGATCCGACCGCCGGTGGCAGCGAACGGGTGCCCGGCGGCAAGCGACGAGCCGTTCACGTTGAGCCGGTCGGTGTCGATCGCGCCCAGCGGTGCGTCCAGGCCGAGGCGGTCCTTGCAGAACTCGGGCGACTCCCAGGCGGCGAGGGTGGCCAGCACCTGCGACGCGAACGCCTCGTGGATCTCGTAGTAGTCGAAGTCCTGCAACGTCAGCCCGGCCCGGGCCAGCATCCGGGGCACCGCGTACGCGGGGGCCATCAGCAGCCCCTCGTCGCCGTGCACGAAGTCGACAGCCGCCGTCTCCGACCAGCTGAACCAGGCCAGCACCGGCAGGTTGTGCGCGGCCGCCCACTCCTCGCTGGCCAGCAGCACCGTGGACGCGCCGTCGGTGAGCGGCGACGAGTTGCCGGCGGTCATCGTGGCGTGCTCGGCGTCCGTGCCCCGGGTGCCGAAGGCCGGCTTGAGTGAGCCGAGCTTCTCCAGGCTGGTGTCGGGGCGCAGGTTCTGGTCGCGGGTCAGCCCCAGGTACGGAGTCATCAGGTCGTCGAAGAAGCCCCTGTCGTACGCGGCGGCCAGCCGTTGGTGCGAGCGCAGCGCCAGCTCGTCCTGGGATCGCCTGTCGATCTGCCAGCGCAGCGCGGTGCGGGCGGCGTGGTCACCCATGGACAGGCCGGTACGCGGTTCGGCGTTGCGCGGGATGTCCGGCTTGAACGGCTGGAGCGGGCGCAACTTCGCCGCGATCTTGAGCCGTTCGCCGAGCGTGCGGGCGCTGTTGAGCTTGAGCAGCGTGCGCCGCATCTCCTCGTTGACAGCGAGCGGTGCGTCGGAGGTGGTGTCGACGCCACCGGCGATGCCCACGTCGAGCTGACCGAGGGCGATCTTGTTGGCGACCAGGATCGCCGCCTCCAGGCCGGTGCCGCAGGCCTGCTGGATGTCGTACGCCGGGGTGTGCGGGTCCAGCCGGGAGCCGAGCACCACCTCACGGGTGAGGTTGAAGTCGCGGGAGTGCTTCAGCACCGCGCCCGCCACCACCTCGCCGACCCGCTGCCCGGCCAGCCCGTACCGGGCGATCAGGCCGTCCAGCGCGGCACCAAGCAGGTCGGCGTTCGACGCGTCCGCGTAGCGGGAGTTGGAACGGGCGAAGGGGATGCGGTTGCCCCCGATGACGGCGACCTTCCGGATGCTCTGCACGATCCGCCTCCTCGCAAAGTGTTGCTCCAACCCTACTCGCCAGTAGGCTACGCCCATGACCGACAGGTACGCGAGCTTCGTCCAATCGGCCGCCGGCCGCGCGCTGGTCAAGCGCCTCGGGCTGCCCGACCCGCCCCGACTGCGTCGGTACCAGCCCGGCGACCCGCTGCTGACCGGGCCGGCCCTGCTCGGCGCGGCCACCGGAGGCCGGCTCACCGAGCCGGTCGGCAGGATCCTGACCACCGCCGGGGTCGAGCTGGCCGACAGTGCCGCCGCCACCGGACCCCAGGATCGGTTCGGCGCCCTGGTGTACGACGCCAGCGGCATCACCGACTCCACCCAGCTCCGCCAGCTCTACGACTTCTTCCACCCGCACGCCCGGGCCGTGCTGCCAAGCGGCCGGGTGATCGTGCTGGGAACCCCGCCGCAGGAGTGCCCGACGCCCCGCGAGGCGACCGCCCAGCGCGCCTTGGAAGGGCTGGTCCGCAGCATCGGCAAGGAGTTCGGGCGGGGCACCACCGCCCAGCTCGTCTACGTGACCCGGGCCGAGGACGGCGTCCTCACCAGCCTCGAGTCGACGCTCCGCTTCCTGCTCTCCGGCCGGTCCGCGTACGTCTCGGGCCAGGTGATCCGGGTCGGCGCGGGCGAGGCGAGCGTCCCGGCCGACTGGGAGCGCCCGTTGGACGGGCAGGTGGTGCTTGTCACAGGCGCCGCCCGGGGCATCGGCGCGGCGCTGGCGAAGGTGCTCGCCCGCGACGGCGCGCAGGTCGTGGCCCTGGACATCCCCGCCGCCGGGGACGCCCTCGCCGCGGTGGCGAACGACATCGGCGGCACCGCCGTCCAGCTCGACCTGACCGCGCCGGACGCGCCGACCCGGCTCGCCGACCACCTGGCCAGCCGGCACGGCCGGGTCGACGTGGTGGTGCACAACGCCGGCATCACCCGGGACAAGACGCTCGGCCGGATGGACGCCGACCGGTGGGACCAGGTCCTCGACGTCAACCTCTCCAGCCAGGAACGGATCAACGACGTGCTGCTGGAGCGGGAATTGATCCCGACCGGCGGGCGGATCGTGGCGGTCTCCTCGATCGCCGGGATCGCCGGCAACCGGGGGCAGACCAACTACGCGACGAGCAAGGCCGGGGTGATCGGGCTGGTCGACTCGCTCGCCCCGAGCCTGCGGGAGCGGGGCATCAGCGTCAACGCTGTGGCGCCCGGCTTCATCGAGACCCGGCTGACCGCGCGCATCCCGCTCGTGGTCCGTGAGGCGGGCCGGCGGATGAACAGCCTGGCGCAGGGCGGGCTGCCGGTGGACGTGGCCGAGACGATCGGCTGGCTGGCCTGGCCGGCAAGCGGCGGGGTCAGCGGGAACGTGGTCCGGGTCTGCGGCCAGAGCCTGCTGGGGGCGTGATGCGGAGCGAGCGGGAGCCGGACGACGACCTTTCCCTGCACGAACTGATCGACGGCCCGACCGAGACGTTGACGGCGGAGACCCTGGCCGCGGCGCTCGAACCGGGGTCGGGCGGTCGCACCCGGGTCGACCTGCCGCGAATGCCGGCGGTAGGGGCGCTGAACCGGCGGGCGCTGCTCGGCGCGCTGCCGGGGCTCGGTGGCGGGCGGCGCGGGCCCGGCCTACCGACTGTCGAACTGGCCGTCGGCGGGGTGACTGTCGACAGGGCACAGTTGGCTGCCTACGACCGGGTCTGCGGGTTTCGGCTCAGTGATCGGCTGCCGGGGACGTTCCCGCACGTCCTGGGCTTCCCGCTGAGTCTGCGGCTGATGACCCTGCCGGCGTTCCCGATCCCTCTGACCGGCCTGGTGCACGTCGGCAACCGGATCGCCGTGCACCGCCCGATCACCTCCGACGAGACAATCGACTTCACCGCGTACGCGGAGAATCTGCGCCCGCACGACCGGGGGCGGCAGGTGGACGTGGTGCTTGTCGGCTCGGTCGACGGCGAGCGGGTCTGGGAGGGCGTCTCGACGTACCTGGCCCGGGACGGCAAGCCGGGCGGCGGCGACCGGGGTGGACGCCCCGAGGCGCCGGTCGGCACGGCTCGCTGGCGGGTGGAACCTCGCGTCGGCACGGAGTACGCGCGGGTGGCCGGGGATCACAACCCGATCCACACCTCCCGGATCGGCGCGCGGCTGTTCGGTTTCCGGCGGCCGATCGCGCACGGCATGTGGAGCAAGGCGCGCTGCCTGGCCGCGTTGGAGAACCGCCTGCCGGACTCGTACGCCGTCGAGGTCGCCTTCAAGCTGCCCGTGCCGCTGCCGAGCACCGTGAACTTCACAGTGCTGCCGGACGGCGGGTTCGCCCTGCACGACTCGCGCGGCCGACCGCACCTGGCAGGTCTCCTGCGCTGACCCGCCCCCGCCGAGCAGTTCGGGCTTGGCAGGGGCGCACTCGTGCGCTAAGTTGTTCTCACATAGAGATGTTCTCACAGTGAGGCAGACGCGATGGGTGAGCAGGAGTTCCTGGACGCGTACGACCCGCGGGCCTACCCGGCGGTCGCGGTGACAGTCGACGTCGTCGCATTCACCATCCGCGCCGACGCGCTGCACCTGCTGCTGATCCGGCGTGGTCAGGCACCCTTCGCGGGGCACTGGGCGCTGCCCGGCGGCTTCGTCCACACCGACGAGGACCTCACCACCGGCGCCCGACGCGAGCTGGCCGAGGAGACCGGGCTCGGCGGTGAAGGGCTGCGCCGCGTACACCTGGAGCAGTTGGGCAGCTATGGCGCTCCCGACCGCGACCCGCGGATGCGCGTCGTCTCGGTCGCCCACCTCGCGTTCGCCCCCGACCTGCCGGACCCGGCCGCCGGCACCGACGCCGACGAGGCGATCTGGCTGCCGGTGACAGCGCTGAGCAGCCGGCAGCTGGCCTTCGACCACGGCCGGATCATCGAGGACGCGCTGGAACGGGCCCGGTCCAAGCTGGAGTACACGCCACTCGCCACCCGCTTCCTCCCGGCCGAGTTCACCATCAGCGAGCTGCGCGCCGTCTACGAGACGGTGTGGGGTCACCCGCTGCACGCCGGCAACTTCCACCGCAAGGTGCTCTCCGTGCCGGGCTTCGTGGAGAGCACCGGCGCCAGCACCGAGCGCGGCGGCAGCCGGGGCGGCCCGCGCGCCCGGCTCTACCGGGCCGGCGACGCCCGCCTGCTGCACCCGGCGCTGCTACGCCCGGCCCGCGAGGAGACGGTGCGATGAGGACCACCGAGGCGATCGGCCTGGTCGCGGCGGCCCGCACCGACGCCGACCTGTTCGGCGCGGACCAACCGGCCCGCCGCTACCGCGAGCTGGTAGCGGCCCTGCACCCCGACCGCCTGCCGGCCGACCCGGCGGTACGCGCCGAAGCCACCGAGGCCTTCATCCAGGTCACCACCCGGTGGCGGGCCCGGCAGGTCACAGTGCTCGGGGACTACCGACTCGGCGAGCCGGCCCACTCGGGTGACCTGGCGGACCTCTACGACGTCGGTGCCGACCGGCTGCTCAAGCTGCCCCGACGGCCCACCGACAACGACCTGATGGCCCGCGAGGCGCACGCGCTGCGCACCATCGCCGAGCGCGGCGACCCGCGCTACCTGCCGTACGTGCCCCGGCTCGTCGACGAGTTCCCGCACCGGGACGCGTCGACCGGCGCGGAACGTCGGATCAACGTGCTGGCCACCGCACCCGGGCTGCATGACCTCGACGCGGTGCGGCGCGCGTACCCCGACGGGTTGGACGCCCGGGACGTGGCCTGGATGTGGCGGCGGCTGCTTGTGGTGCTCGGCCTGGCCCACCGGGCCGGTGTGGTGCACGGCGCTGTAGTGCCGCGACACGTGCTCGTCGAGCCGGACGCGCACGGAGTGGTCCTCGTCGACTGGTGCTTCTCGGCCCCCGTCGGCAGCACGATCCCGGCGCTGGTGCCCGGCCACCAGGACTGGTATCCCCCCGAGGTCCTCCAGAAGCGGCAGTGCGGGCCGGGCACCGACATCTGGATGGCCACCCGCTGCATGACCTGGCTGCTGAACCGCCACGCGCCGCGTGAGCTGCACGCCTTCGCGCAGGGCTGCCAGCAGCACTCCCTGCACGCCCGGCCCGACGACGCCTGGCGCCTGCTGCGCGAACTCGACAGGGTGCTGGACCGGCTCTACGGGCCCCGCACCTTCCGACCCTTCACCCTCACCCCCTAAGGAGCTGTCATGGGCAGTGGAATCTGGTCCACCGACGTGTACGACGCCGCCGACCGTTACCGCCGGTCCACCGGTAAGAGCGCCTTCTCCTACAGCGACAGCGGGGCGCGAACCGTGCACGCCGCGCTCGACCCGCGCGGCGCGATGCGCGAGAGCCGCGACTCCGACGAGCACCCCCGGTCGACCCCCGTCGCCGTGCTCTTCGACGTGACCGGCTCGATGCGCACCGTGCCGCGCGTGCTGCAGACCAAGCTGCCGCAACTGCTCGGCCTGCTGCAACGGCAGGGGTACGCCAGCGACCCGCAGATCATGTTCGGTGCGATCGGCGACGCCACCTGCGACCGGGTGCCGTTGCAGGTCGGCCAGTTCGAGTCGGACAACCGGATGGACGACGACCTCGGCCGGATCGTCCTGGAGGGCGGTGGCGGCGGGCAGATGAGCGAGTCGTACGAGCTGGCCATGTACTTCATGGCCCGGCACACCGCCACCGACAACTGGGAGAAGCGCGGCCGACGCGGCTACCTGTTCATCATCGGCGACGAGCTGGCGTACCAGCAGGTGAAGACCCGGGAGGTGGCCCGCCTGATCGGCGACGACCTGAGCGAGGACATGCCGCTGCGGCAGGTCGTCGACGAGGTCACCCGCCGCTGGGACACCTACTACCTGCTCCCCGCCGGCAGCCACTACGCCGGCAACGCCAAGGTGCTGGACTTCTGGCGGGACCTGCTCGGGCAGAACGCAGTGGTGCTCGACGACCTCGACGCGGTCTGCGAGACCATCGCGCTCACCATCGGCCTCGGTGAGCAGGCCATCGACCTGGACGAGGGCCTGCGCCACCTGGATCACGCCGGCTCCAGCGCCACCGGCACCGTGTCCAAGGCGCTGGCCCGCCTCGGCCGGGGACGGCGGGCCGAGGTGTCGACGCTGCCCGCGTTCCGCGACACCACCGGCGGGGTGACCCGGCTGTGAACCATGTGGCGGTGGTCGACCTCGGCTACGGCGACGCCGGCAAGGGCACGGTGGTGGACTGGCTCTGCGCCACCCGGCCCGTGCACACGGTGGTCCGCTTCAACGGGGGCGCGCAGGCGGCACACAACGTCGTGCTGCGCGACGGGCGGCACCACACGTTCGCGCAGTTCGGTGCCGGCACGTTCCACAGCGGGGTCCGTACCCACCTGTCGCGGCACGTGGTGGTGGACCCGCTGGCCCTGGCCGCCGAGGCCGACCATCTCGCCACCGTCGGGGTGACCGACGCGCTCGACCGACTGACAGTCGACGGGGCGGCGCTGCTCGCCACCCCGTACCACCGGGCCGCCAACCGGGCCCGGGAGATCGCCCGGGGAGCCGACCGGCACGGCTCCTGCGGGCTGGGGGTGGGCGAGGCCGTCGCGTACGGTCTCGCCCACCCGGACGACGCCCCCCGGGTCGCCGACTGCCACAGCCCGACGCTGCTGCGCCGCCGGCTGACCGCCCTGCGGGACCGGCTGACCGCCGAACTCGGCCCGCTGGACGCCCCACCGGTCGAGGACTGCCTGCCCGCGTTCACCGGGTTCGCCGGGCGGGTCGCGATCGTCGACTGGAGCTGGCTCGCCGGAGCCCTGCGCGCGGGGACCTGCGTCTTCGAGGGCGCGCAGGGGGTGCTGCTCGACGAGTGGCACGGCTTCCACCCGTACACGACGTGGAGCACCACCACCTTCGCCAACGCCGACAGTCTGCTCGCCGAGGCCGGCCTGCCCGGTGCGGTGACCCGGATCGGGGTGCTCCGGATCGCCACCACCCGACACGGTGCCGGCCCGCTGGTGACCGAGGACCCGGCCCTGCCGTTCACCGACCGGCACAACGCCACCAACCCGTGGCAGGGCCGGTTCCGGTTCGGCCACTTCGACGCGGTCGCCCACCGGTACGCCCTCGCCGCCGCCGGTGGGGTCGACGGCCTGGCCCTGACCCACCTCGACCTCGCCGGCCCTCACCTGCGGATCTGCCGCCGCTACGACACCACCGACCGGCTCACCCCGGGCCCGCCCGGTGACCTGGACCGACAGGCCGCGCTCACCGCCCGCCTGCTGCGCTCCCGCCCGGTCTATGACGACCCGCCGACGGACTGGGCACAGGCGGTGAGCACCGAGTTGGCCGCACCGGTGGTGCTGACCTCGCACGGCCCCACCGCCGACGACAAGACCGCGCACGGCCCGCTGCTCGCCGCGCCGACACTGGTTCACTCGGCCTGACGACTGGCGTCCGGACGGCGCGGCTTGTCGGGCTGCTCGACCACGCTCACCGGGCGTTCGAAGAACGTCTCCAGCACGACCATGGCCTGGGTGCCGGTTACCCCGTCGATGCCGAAGACGCGGCGCAGCGCCGCTTGCAGGTCTTCGGTGGTCGCGGTGCGGATCTTCACCAGCAGGGACGCCGCACCGGCGATGATGTGCGCCTCCTGGATCTCGGGGATGGCCGCAAGCGCGTCCCGGGTAGGGGCGTCGCCCATCCAGGAGTCCGCGCTGACCAGCACGAAGGCCGACACGCCACGGCCCACGGCGGCCGGATCGACGTCTACGGTGCTCCGGCGGATCACGCCTCGTTCGCGCAGCTTGCGTACCCGCTCATGGGCCGAACCGGCGGACAGACCCACCGCCCTGGCCAGCGTCGCGTAGGACTGGGTGGCGTCGCGCTGAAGCTGTGTGATCAGCGCGCGGTCGACGTCATCTACCACCGGGACACCTTACTGAACGTGATTTGGAAAGACTGCCTGTTGACCAGATGAAGTATGGCAGATATATGATTCTGCCGAATGAGCCCCCGGCGCTGGGGAGGCGCAGCAATGGTCGACACTGTTCCCGCCGAATTCCGCCTGCTGGACGAGCGGTTTCGCAGCTGCGACGGCGACTTCGTTGTCGAACGGCTGCACAGCGGCGCACGTAAGACGGAAGGGCCGGCCTACTTCCCGGCGGGCCGCTACCTGGTGTGGAGCGACATCCCCAACGACCGACTGCTGCGCTGGGACGAGACCACCGGCACCGTCGGTGTCTACCGCCACGGCTCGGGCTACGCCAACGGCAACACCGTGGACCGTCAGGGTCGGCTTGTCACGTGCGAGCAGGGAAACCGGCGGGTCACCCGCACCGAGCACGACGGCACGATCACCGTGCTCGCCGACCGGTTCCACGGCAAGCGGTTCAACAGCCCCAACGACGTGGTCGTCCGCGCCGACGGCACGATCTGGTTCACCGATCCGAGCTACGGCATCCAGGGCGACTACGAGGGCAACAAGGGCGACAGCGAGTTCGGCGGGGCCTGCTACGTGTTCCGCCTGGACCCCGCCACCGGGGACGTACGCGTCGTGGCGGACGACTTCTCCCGCCCCAACGGCCTGGCGTTCTCGGCCGACGAGCAGCGGCTCTACATCGCCGACACCCGGCAGGAGCCCAGTCACATCCGCGTCTTCGACGTCACGGCCGACGGCACCCTGGACGAGGGAAAGATCTTCGCCGAGTGTGACTTCGGCCGGTTCGACGGCCTCCGTCTCGACCATCTCGGGCGGGTCTGGGCGGCGGCCTGGGACGGCGTGCACTGCTTCGACCCCGACGGCACCCTCATCGGCAAGCTGCTGCTACCCGAACCGGCAGCCAACCTCACGTTCGGTGGCCCGAAGCGCAATCACCTGTTCGTCACCGCCGGGACCTCGGTGTACACGCTGCGAGTCACCTTCAACGGCGCCCACTACCCGCCAGCGACGCAACTCCCCGCGGACGCCTCGTCGCCCGCGACAGCGACGGTGGCAGCGCTCGGCTGACCGGTTGCCAATGTCGGCGAAGCGCCACCGACCGCCGCCGCGCCCCCGAGCATGGGGGCATGGACGCCCTGCTCGACCTCCTCCGTGGGACGGTCACGTCGCCGTGGGTCTACCTGTTGATCTTCGGGCTCACCGCTGTCGACGCGTTCTTCCCCGCGGTGCCGGGCGAGGCGGCGGTGATCACCGCTGGGGTGCTCGCGGCGAGCGACGGACATCCCAGCCTGACCCTGGTGATCGTGAGCGCAGCCATCGGCGCGCTCGTCGGCGACCACATCTCGTACGCCATCGGACAGGGCGGAGGCGCCCGCCGGCTGGCCCGCCTGCCCGACGGCAGCCGTCGTCGGGCCAGCTCCGAGTGGGCCCGCCGGGCCGTCGACCGGCGCGGCGGAATCATCCTGACCACCAGCCGGTACGTGCCGGGCGGGCGGACCGCCGTCACCCTGACCATGGGCGCGGTGCGCTATCCCCGCCGGGCGTTCCTGCTCTACGACAGCATCGGCGCGGGCACCTGGGCGGTGTACTGCGGCCTGCTCGGCTACTTCGGCGGGCTCGCCTTCGAACGTGACCCGGTGAAGGGGGTACTGGTCGGGGTGGGGCTCTCGCTGATCGTCACGTTCGGGCTGGAGGGGATCCGGTGGCTGCGCCGCCGAGCCCACCGCCGGGCCCGCCGCCCCGCCACCTCCCGGCACTGACCGGGCTCGGCCCGGTCACAACAGGTCCGCGTCGTGCACCACGATGGCCAACTGCACCCGGTTGCCGGCCTGGACCTTCGCCAGCGCCCGACTGACGTGTGCCTTCACCGTGGCCTCGCTCATCGTCAGCCGTCGGGCGATCTCCGCGTTGCCGTGCCCGCGGGCCACCTCCCGGACGACCTCCAACTCCCGCACGGTGAGCGGCGCCAGCCGGTTGCGAGCCGCGCTCCGCCGGACCGGACCACGTTCGGCGAACGAGCTGATCAGGCGCCGGGTGACAGTCGGGGCGAGCATCGCGTTCCCGGCGGCCACAGTGCGGACGGCGGCGGCCAACTCCCGGGGCGGGGTGTCCTTGAGCAGGAAACCGACCGCCCCGGCCCGCAGCGCCTGGTGCACGTACTCGTCGAGGTCGAAGGTGGTCAGCATGATCACCTTCGGCCCGGCGGCGATCACGTCGGGTGCGATGGTCAGGCCGTCGACACCCGGCATCCGCACGTCGAGCAGCACCACGTCGGGACGTAACCGTTCGGCCTGCTCCAACGCACCGGCGCCGTCCGCCGCCTCGCCCACCACAGCGATGTCCTCCGCCGCCTCGAGGATCATCCGCAGCCCGGCGCGGATCAGCTGCTCGTCGTCGACCACCACCACCCGGATCACGTCGCACCCACCTGGATCACGTCGCACCCGCCACCGGGATCAGGGCGCGGACCAGAAAGCCGCCGTCCACTGGTGTCGCCTCCAGCCGACCGCCGAGCAACTCCACCCGCTCGCGTAGTCCGAGCAGCCCCTGGCCGGCACCGGGCAGCGACCGGCCGCCCTCGGACGGGCCGTTACTGACCCGCACCTCCAGCCCGTCGGGCAGGTAGCGCAGGCACACTGTCGACTCGGCGTCGGCGGCGTGCTTGCGTACGTTGGTGAGCGCCTCCCGGACCACCCGGTACGCCGTGCGCCCCACCGTCGCCGGCAACGCCGCCGGCACTCCCTCGTCCCGCCGGTGCACCCGCAGCCCGGCGGCACGGGACTCGCCGATCAGCTCGTCCAGCGCGTCGAGGCCCCGCTCCGGCAGCACGGCCGGACCGGCCTGCCGCAGCACACCGAGCACCTCGCGCAGGTCGGTGAGCGCCTCCCGACCGGTTGTCCGGATCAACGCGGCGGCCTCGACTGTCGACGGGTCGGCCGCTGTCACCTCCAACGCCCCGGCGTGCACCACCATCAGCGAGACCCGGTGCGCGACCACGTCGTGCATCTCGCGGGCGATCCGGGTCCGCTCCTCGGCGCGGACCTGGTCGGCGCGGGCCTCCTGTTCACCTTCCAACCGTTCGGCCCGGTCCCGCAGGGCGGCGAGGGTGTCCCGGCGGGCCCGCACCCAGAGGCCGAAGACCAGCGGCAGTCCAACCAGACCGGCGGCAAGGAAAATCACGTTGCCGGTGGTGGCGGTGGTGATCCGGCGTACGCCGCCCACCGCCTGCCCGATGAGCACCCCACCGGCCAGCACCACTGCCGCCCCGACGAGGTAGCCGGCGAGCCGCCGGCCCCGCAGCCGCAGCCCTGCCTGGTAGGAGGCGACCACCCCGGCGGCCGCGGCCGCGAGCACCCACCAGCCGACCGCCGCGGCCACGAACAACGGCCAGCGGCGGGCCCGCACCGTGCTGGCGGCCCAACCCGAACCCAGCGCGAGCAGCAGCACCACAGCGCCCGGCAGCGGCGAGCGGACCCCCAGGTCACCGCTGGCGCTGGCCCAGACAGCAAGCACCACCAGGACGGCGAGCAGCAGCGGGGCGTACCGCTTGACGACCCGCCGGAGGGCGACGGCGCTGGTGGCCACCTGCCGAGCCTAGAACTCCGCAGGTGGTTCGGGTCGCCCCACGCCGTCGGACCCGGGTGCGCTGGGGGATGACCCCTACCCGGCGTCCGGGCCGGAGACGACCTAAGTAGTGGCCTCCGGCTGACCACTGGCCGATGGCGGGAGCCGCCTCCCGCACCACCATCAGGGCATGGACCTGCTCGACCTGCTGCACGAGACGATGGCCTCGCCCTGGGTCTATCTGGCGATCTTCGCGATCGCGGTGCTCGACGGCTTCTTCCCGGTGGTACCGAGCGAGACAGCGGTGATCACCGCCGGGGTGTTCGCGGCCTCCGGCGCGCCGTACCTTCCCGCGGTGATCGTGGTGGCCGCGAGCGGGGCACTGCTCGGCGATCACATCTCGTACGCCATCGGTCGGGGCGGTGGCACCCGGCTACTCGACCGGCTACCGCCCGAGGGCCGGCGTCGCGCCGCCATCGAGTGGGCCCGTCGAGGGATCGCCACCCGGGGCGGTCTCATCCTCACCGTGGCCCGTTATGTGCCGGGCGGCCGGACGGCGGTCACCCTCACCATGGGCGCGGTGCGCTATCCCCGACGACGGTTCCTGGCCTTCGACGCGCTCGCCGCCGGCTCGTGGGGGCTCTACTCCGGACTGGTGGGCTACCTCGGCGGGATGGCCTTCGAGCAGGATCCGCTGCGCGGTCTGCTGCTTGGTCTGGGCCTCGCCCTGGGCGTGACCACGATCGTCGAGGTGGTGCGCTGGCTGGGCCGGCGTCGTCGCCGATCCGCGCGGTCGGCGTCGGCGACCGAACCGGTGAGCCGGGTGCCGGTGCGCTGACCTCGGGGGCCGGGGCCGGGGCGCTGACCTCGGGGCGGTCAGTCGGCGGCCGGGCGCCAGACGACGCCGTGCAGGAGTTGGCCGGCGCCCAGCCAGGCCACGTTCATCATCCGGGTGGCGGTCTTCTCCGGGTCGGCCTCCGGGTGGTCCGCGAGCCAGTCGGCGAGCGACTCGGTCGCGCCGACCAGGGCGTACGCGACGACCTCCAAATCGACGGCGCCGATCTCCCGGCCCTCGGCGCGCAGGGCGTGGTCGAGCATCCCGGCGACCACCTCGACCAACCGGGCCCGCATGGTGGCCAGTTCGCCGGCGAACGGCTGTTCGCCCCGGGCCTGCCGGTAGAGCACCGCCCAGCCGTCGCGGTGTGCCCCCACGAAGCCGAAGAACGCCTTCAGCCCGCGCCAGAGTCGAACGTCCGCCGGCAGGTCGGGGGCGGCGGCACCGGCGATGGCCTGCATCATCCGGGTGCCCTCCCGATGCAGGCAGGCGACGAAGAGCTCCTCCTTGGTGCCGAGGTACGCGTACACCATGGGCTTGGAGATGCCGGCGTCCTCGGCGATCTCGTCCATGCTCGCGGCGTGGAAGCCGCGCCGGGAGAAGACCTTCACGGCCGCGTCGAGCATCTGTTGCTCGCGAACGGCACGTGGCAGGCGCTTGAAGGCGGGCGGCGTGGACACCTTGCGAGCATACCTACTCGTGCGTAGGGTTACGCACGAGTAGCCATATCTTCGGAAGGCGCACCTGATGACTGACTTCGACCCGGCCACCTTCGCCAACGTGGGCCCCAAGGAGTTCGCCCAACTGGTCAAGTCCACCCCGGACGACAAGATCGCCCAGGTGATGTCCGGTGACCTGCGCGGCAGGGTTCTGGGCGAGGTGTTCGGCCGGATGCCGACGATGTTCCGCGCGGACCGGGCCGGCTCCACGAACGCGGTCATCCACTGGATCATCACCGGCCGCCCGGATGGTGGCAGCGACACCTACGAGGTGGTCGTCGCCGATGGCAAGTGCGCGGTGAACGAGACCCCGCAGCACGACCCGAAGCTGAGCCTGACCATGGGCCCGGTCGAGTTCCTGAAGATCGTCTCCGGTGGTGCCAACCCGGTGATGATGTTCATGACCGGCAAGCTGAAGGCGAAGGGCGACCTCGGTCTCGCCGCCAACATCGCCAACCTGTTCGACATCCCCAAGGCCTGACATGGCTGAGTTCTCGCTCGACCTGAACGAGGAACAGCGGGATCTACGCGACTGGGTGCACGGCTTCGCCGCCGAGGTCGTGCGCCCGGCCGCCGCCGAGTGGGACGAGCGCGAGGAAACCCCGTGGCCGGTGATCAAAGAGGCCGCCAAGGTCGGCCTCTACGGCTTCGAGTTCCTCGCCACCTGCTGGGCCGATCCGACCGGGCTGTCGCTGCCGATCGCCAGCGAGGAACTCTTCTGGGGTGACGCCGGCATCGGCCTCTCCATCTTCGGCACCTCGCTCGCCGTCGCCGCCATCTACGGTGCCGGCACCCCGGACCAACTGGTCGAGTGGGTGCCACAGTGCTTCGGCGACATCGACTCGCCCGCCGTCGCCGCGTTCTGCACGAGTGAGCCGGAAGCCGGCTCCGACGTCGGCGCGATGCGCACCCGGGCCGTCTACGACGAGGCCACCGACGAGTGGGTGCTCAACGGCCAGAAGGCGTACGCCACGAACGGTGGGATCGCCGGCGTGCACGTGGTCACCGCCTCGGTGGACAGCACGCTCGGCTCCCGGGGCCAGGCCGCGTTCGTCGTACCCCCTGGCACCCCCGGCCTGACCGCCACCCGCAAGCTACGCAAACTCGGCCTGCGCGCGTCCCACACCGCCGACGTCTTCCTCGACGGGGTCCGCGTGCCCGGCCGCTGCCTGCTCGGCGGGCGGGACGCCCTGCTGGAACGCCTCGACCGGGCCCGCACCGGTCAGCGGGCCAGCGGGCAGGCAGCCATGCGGACCTTCGAGCTGTCCCGGCCCACTGTCGGCGCGCAGGCGCTCGGTGTGGCCCGGGCCGCCTACGAGTACGCCCTTGACTACGCGAAGGACCGGGTCCAGTTCGGACGGCCGATCATCGAGAACCAGGCTGTCGCGTTCGCGCTCGCCGACATGCGGGTGGAGATCGACGCGGCGCGGCTGCTGGTCTGGCGGGCGTCGTGGATGGGCCGCAACAACCGCCCGTTCACCGCGGGTGAGGGCTCGATGTCCAAGCTCAAGGCCGGCGAGGTGGCGGTGTCGGTCACCGAGAAGGCGGTGCAGTTGCTCGGCGGGGCCGGTTTCCTGCGTGACCATCCGGTCGAACGCTGGTACCGCGACGCCAAGATCTACACCATCTTCGAGGGCACCTCGGAGATCCAGCGACTTGTCATCTCCCGGGCGATCTCCGGGATGCAGATCCGCTGACCGACCCGCATCGGCGGGCCCGGCCGGTCCGGTCGGGGGTGCGCCCCGGTCCGGCTGACTGCCGTGCGGTCGGCCGGACCGGCCCGTCTCTGCCGAGCCGGGCGCACAGGCCGCGACGTCCAGATACCGCGCCGGCACCGATTCCACAATCTGTGCCGTGTTCGTCACCCCAAGCGGGCGTGAGCTGCGCCTTCCGCCGCGCCCAGTGCATGATCAAGGAAGACGCCCTGATGGACGGGGGGATCCGCTGCCCCGTCCGCGCACCACCCCGAGGAGGTCTGCGGCATGGACCTGCCGTTCGTCATTGCCACGCTCACCCGTCGCGGACTGCTCACCCCCGGCAGCCCCGTCCGGGTCGCCGCACAGCTCAACGCGTTGCGGACGTGGGGCTGGAGCCTGGCCGGCGAGTTGCGCCAGGCAGCCGCCCGGGACCCCGGCCGGCCGGCGGTCATCGACGAGGACGGCGTCGAGCTGACGTACCACGATCTGCTCGACCGGGCCGAACGGATGGCCCGCTCGATGCGGGCCGGGCTCGGCGTCCAAGCCGGCGACCGGATCGGCGTCCTCTGCCGCAACCATCACGGGCTGATCGAGACGATCGTCGCGGCCACCATGCTCGGCGTCGACGCCGTACTCGTCAACACCGGGCTCTCCGCCGCCCAACTGGGCACCGTCGCCGAGGAGCAGCAGCTACGGCTGCTCGTGCACGACGACGAGTTCGCCGAGCGGGTCCTCGGTCTCCCCACCGAGCTGCCCCGACTCGACGAACGGGCCCGCGAGGAGTTGGTCGCCGGGGCGTTGCCGGGTGACCTGCGTCCCCCGGAGCGGGACGGCCGGATCATCGTGCTCACCTCCGGCACCACCGGCACGCCCAAGGGCGCCCGCCGACCCACCCCGAGCGGCTTCGGCCCGTTGGTGTCCATCATCGACCAGATCCCCCTGCACGCCCGGAACCGGGTGATGATCTCGGCACCGATCTTCCACACCTGGGGGTTCGCCGCCCTCCAGGTCTGCCTGGCGTTGCGGGCCACAATCGTGCTGCACCGGCGCTTCGACCCGGCCGTCACGCTCGCCGCTCTCACGGCGCACCGCTGTGACGCGCTGTTCGCCGTGCCCGTGATGGTGCAGCGACTCCTGGAGGTGCCCCCGACGGACCCGCGCCCGCCGCTCAAGGTCGTCGCGGTAAGCGGTTCTGCCCTGCCCGGCGGGCTCGCCCCCAAGTTCATGGATGTCTACGGCGACGTCCTGTACAACCTCTACGGCTCCACCGAGGTCTCCTGGGCGTCCATCGCCGCTCCGCAGGACCTGCGCCAGGCACCCACCACAGCCGGGCGGCCACCGCACGGCACCCGGCTGGAGATGCTCGGCGACGACGGCCAACCCGTGCCGAAAGGCCAGGTGGGGCGGATCTTCGTCGGCAACGAGATGCTCTTCGAGGGTTACACCTCCGGCGCCGACCGGGAGACCCACAACGGTCTCCTCGACACCGGCGACCTCGGCCGACTCAACCCGGACGGCCTGCTCTTCGTCGACGGTCGGGCCGACGACATGATCGTCTCCGGCGGCGAGAACGTCTTCCCGTCCGAGGTGGAGGACCTGCTCGCCCAACTGCCCCAGGTCCGCGAGGCGGCGGTGATCGGCGTGCCGGACGCCGAGTACGGCCAGCGGCTGTCCGCGTTCCTCGCCCTGCACCCGGACGAAACGCTCGACCCCGAGGCGGTACGCGAGTACGTCCGGCGCTACCTGGCCCGCTTCTCCGTGCCCCGGGACGTGGTCTTCGTCAAATACCTGCCCCGCAACGCCACAGGCAAGGTGCTCGCCCGCGAGCTGCGCCGCTACTACGGCTGACCGCCCCGGAACCGTCGGCGAGAACCGGCGGGTTCCGGGGCGGTCACCGCGCCCGTCAGTCGACAGTCAGTGCGGGCCGCCAGTCCGGCTTCGCCTCGGCGAGGTCGAGGTGCTGGAACAGGCCCTTCGTGCCCGGCTCATCGAGCGTTCCGCGGTGTGCGTCGATCTCGACCACCATCCCCCGGACGTCGAGCACCTCCAGCGTCTCCGACGAGTTCGGATCATCAGCGGCAGAGTAGAACGACGCTTGATGACCGTCGACTGTGGTGTTCGGCGGCCGGAAGAGTTCCTTCCCCTTCAACTCGGCCCGAATCTTGTCGGTCATCTCGACGTACGGGGAGAAGCCGACGTCCACCATCTTCGCCCGCTGCCTACCGGGATCCGCCGTGGCGGGTTCGGCGCTGTACGTGACTCCGGCGTACCACCGCCAACCCTCCGGGGTCAGTGGCCCGTTGACGGTGGTATAGATCAGCCGGAGGCGCTGCGGCACCCCAGTGACCTGGGCCGGCGTCCGCACCCGCTCGGTCGTACTGAACCTGAGCTTCTGCGCCACGTGCAGGGCGATCTCGCGGGCGTCCTGCCCCGCCGCCCAGGGTGAGACATCGACGGCGGCCCAGCCGTCCGGGGCGTACTGCCAACGCAGGGAGAGCCGGTCAGTGCCGTCGACGTCGTACAGGGTGAAGGTCGCCGCCGCGCCCCGCACCTCGGGCGCGGGCGCCGTACTCACTGTGGGAGCCCGTTGGTCGATGCCCATGACCTGCGGCGCGGGCGGCGTCACCCCCTTGGGGTAGAGGCTGACCATCACACCCGCCGCCGAGTTGCCATCCGGCGAATCGGGAGCGTGCCCGATCAGGACGGCACCCGGCCCGCTCAGCAGCAAACCCACCTGGTACTGCAGACTGGCCAGGCCCGACGGCAACCAACCGAACCGAACGTACTGAACGGTCGGATCGATCGTCTCCAACGCGGCCGGGATCCGGGACGTGTCGGGCGACGGCACCTTCCCGGTGTACGGCTCCAGCGGAGCCAGGGCGCCGAACAGGTTCAGTGACGACGGCTGCGCCGACGGCGCCGACCCGTCCGGCGGCGCAACCAGGCCCGGCACCGTGACAGCACCGACAACCACCGCGACCACCGCCAGTGCGGCGCCCGCACTGCGCGCGTACCAGCGCTGCCGGCGCCCGACGGTCATCGCCCGTTCGACGTTCACCACGGCGGACGGCGTCTCGGCCGCCTCGACCTCGGCGCGCATCAACCGCGCCACATCCAGTTCATCGATCATTGTCAACTCCCGTGGGCTAACACGTTGGTCGGCGTGCCACTCGCCGTGCCGGGCTGCCTGCTGGTCGGCACGTCGTTCCGGGCGGGGGCGAGCAGTCCTCGCAACGTCGCCAGCCCCTTGGCCGTCTGACTCTTGACGGTGCCCGACGAGCAGCCCAGCACCTGTGCCGTCTCCTCCACCGTCAGGTCCTGGAAGAACCGCAGCACCAGGACGGCCCGCTGCCGCGGTGCGACCTGACGCAGTGCCGCCACCAGATCGAGCCGCTCCGTGGCATCCGGGGCGGCCGGTGCGGGCCGCTCCGGCAGCAGGTCGGTGATCAGCACCCGAGTCCAACCGCGTCGCCGCTCGTCGATCAACCGCCGCATCAGCATCGTCCGGACCAGCGCGTTCAGGTTGTCGGCCCGCCGCGCCCGGGACCAGTTGCGGTACAGCTCGGTGAGCACCCGCTGCACGATGTCGTCGCCCTGATGCCAGTCACCGCACATCAGGTACGCCGTCCGGCGCCACTGCGGCAGACCGACGCGAACGCACTCGGTGTACTCGACGTCGGCCGCAGACCGCTCGACCGGTTTCCGGCTCAGCGGCATCCTCGGACCTGTCCCCCCACCGGCCACCAACAACACGGTGATCGTCCGCAAACCCGCATCTGCCCTCCTCCCGTCGCTGTGCCTCCGACACCGCTAAGTCGTGGTCGGAGCAACGCCGGGTTGCCCTGCGGGGCGGACCGCCTCACCGGACTGGCTCATCCGTGGCACGCGACCCATCCGGTCGCCACGGATCGACACGTCATGGGGATCGCGGCGGGCCGTCCGGCCAAAGTGGTGGCAGATCGTGCCCGGGTGCGGCTACGACGACAGGCTTCCGGGTGGCGTTCGGCGGCACCGGAGCGTGGCGAACACGATGGCCCCCCGCTCAACCTGCGAGGGCGGCCCGGAACCGGGTCGAACTCTCGATCAGCCCCGCACCGCAGACGTTCGCGGTCGAGGCACCCACCCACCGATGTGGGGAGTCAGCTCGGGATCGTGATCCGGTGCTCGATCGCGGCGGCGGCGATGTCGGTGCGGTGCTGCGAGCCGGCCAGCCCCACCCCGTTCACGAGCGCGTACGCGGCATCCCGCGCGGCGGCCAGGTCGACGCCGGTGGCCGTACCGCAGAGGACCCGACCGCCGGCGGAGAGCAACGCGCCGTCGCTGGCCCGGCGGGCGGTGCCGGCGTGGATGATGCCGGGTCGGTCCGCGCCGGTGATGACCTCGCCGGTGCGCGGTGCCGCCGGGTAGCCCGGGGCGGCGAGCACCACGGTGACCGCGCTGCCGTCGCGCCACCGCAGCGGCGGGTGCTCGGCAAGCGTGCCGGTGGCCGCCGCGTGCAGCAGCCCGCCCAGCGGGGTCTCCAGGAGCGCGAGCACCACCTGGGTCTCCGGGTCACCGAAGCGCGCGTTGAACTCGATCACCCGCGGGCCGGCCCCGGTGATCGCGAGCCCGACGTAGAGCAGGCCGGCGAACGGGGTGCCCCGGCGGCGCATCTCGGCCAGGGTGGGGTGGACCACGTCGCGCATGACCTCGTCCACCAGGCCCGACGGCGCCCAGGGCAGCGGCGCGTACGCGCCCATGCCGCCGGTGTTCGGGCCGGTGTCGCCGTCGCCGAGCCGCTTGAAGTCCTGCGCCGGCAGCAGCGGCAGCGCCGCCTCACCGTCGGTGACCACGAAGAGGCTGACCTCCGGGCCGTCGAGGAACTCCTCGATCACCACCCGTCCGCACTCGGCGGCGTGCGCCAGCGCGGCGGACCGGTCGTCGGTCACCACCACGCCCTTGCCGGCGGCGAGCCCGTCGTCCTTCACCACGTACGGGGCACCGAACTCGTCGAGCGCCCTCGCGGTGCTCTCCTCGTCAGTGCAGACGTACGCCCGGGCGGTCGGCACACCGGCGGCGGTCATCACGTCCTTGGCGAACGCCTTGGAACCCTCAAGCTGAGCGGCCGCACCGGAGGGGCCGAACACGGGGATGCCCTTGGCGCGTACGGCGTCGGCGACCCCGGCGACCAGCGGGGCCTCGGGCCCGATCACTACCAGGTCAGCAGCGGTCTCCACTGCCAGCGCCGCCACCGCGGCCGGATCGGAGGCGTTCGTGGCCCGCAGCTCAGCCACCGAGGCGATCCCCGGATTACCCGGCGCGGCAACAACCGCAGAAACGCCCGAATCCGCCACCAGCCGGAGCGCGAGCGCATGCTCCCGCCCTCCACCACCCACCAAAAGAACCCGCACGCCCCGAGATCCTACTGCCCCCACCTCCGCCCGCGTTGATCATGAAGTTGTTGCGGGCCGCCTCGGCGTGTCATGGCGATAACTTCATGATCAACGGCGTCGGGCGGCGGCGATCGCCTGGCGGACCGTCCACGGGATGTAATCCGGGCGGAGAGTGTCCTCCCAGGTGAATCGGAGGATGGTCCAGCCGGCGTTGACCAGGCGATTCTGGCGGCGGCGGTCGGCGAAGGCAGCTTCGGGCACGTCGTGCGGGCCACGACCGTCGGCCTCGGCGATGACCCGGGAGGCGCGCCAGCCAAGATCCCCGATGCCGAGCAGATAACCGTCGTCGTCACGGACCTCGAGTTGCAGAACATCGGGCGGCACCCTGCCGTCGACGCATCGGAGCCGGGCACGCGTCTCCAGCGGCGACTGCGCTCGCCCGTCCACCTCGCCGAGGTAGCCCCGAGCCGCGACCGCACCGCGCCGACCACGGATGAGGCGCGGGATGGAGAGCAGGTCGTCGGCCGCCGTCACGAGGCGACGATTCAACGCGGAATCCAGCACACTCACCGCTGAGAAACGATCTGCCCGCAGGCTGAGGTCGGCAACAGTCCGAAGGGGCCCAGTCGCGGTCATCCCGTCCACCCGAACGAGCTGCGCAGGCGGGATGACCAACTGATGGACCACCACCTGCGGATGGCCGAGTCGAGCCGGCCTGGCGACCGGACCCGGCACCGACAGATGGATCAACTCGGTGAACCGCATTCCGGCCAACCCGTGCAGCTCGGCGGCCGTTGAGAGCACTGCGACTGCCGCCGAGCCAAAGGACACCATCGCCGCCCTGATTCGCGCCCGTCGGGGCACCTCGTCATACAGGTCGGCGTCGACGAGATAACTGCCCCGCGCCACAGCGCGCCAACGGCCGGCCCGACAGAGCCGCTGGACCTCGTGTGTGGTCAGGCCAGCGGCACGCGCCTGCCCGAGGGTCACAATCCCGTCGCGGCCGGCGGCAACCCGCCGTACAACATCCAAGGCGTCCACTCAGCCACCCTGGCCCACTCGAAAACCCCAGGCACCCCCCTGTGGACAACCACAACCACCCTGTGGATAACCCCCCCCACCACCCACCCCCACCCACCACCCTTGGTTGATCATGAAGTTATTGCCACGACGCGCCGAGGCGGAGGGCAATAACTTCATGATCAACGCGGGATGGCGCGCCGGCAGGCGGGGGCCAGGGGGTGGGGGTGGGGGCCAGGGGGTGGGGGTGAGGGCTTTAGGGGAGGAGGGGGTGGAGGACTACGTTTTCCTCTCGGCCGGGGCCTACGCCTACGACGCTCACCCTGGTGTTGCAGAGTTCTTCCACGCGGGCGATGTAACGGCGGGCGTTCTCCGGCAGATCCTCGGCGGTGCGGGCCTTGGTGATGTCCTCCCACCAGCCGTCGAGTTCCTCGTAGACCGGGGTGGCGTGGTGGAAGTCCGTCTGGCTCATCGGCATGTCGTCCACCCGGACGCCATTGATCTCGTAGCCGACGCAGAGCGGCACCTTGGGCAGGCCGGTGAGCACGTCCAGTTTGGTGATGACCAGGTCGGTCACCCCGTTGAGGCGGCAGGCGTACCGGGCGACGACCGCGTCGAACCAGCCACACCGACGCTCCCGCCCGGTGGTGGTGCCGTACTCCGCGCCGACCTTGCGCAGGTGCTCGCCGTTGGCGTCGAACAGCTCGGTCGGGAACGGCCCCGCGCCGACCCGGGTGGTGTACGCCTTGCTCACCGCGATCACCTTGTTGATCGCGGTCGGCGGGATGCCGGCGCCCACGCAGGCACCACCGGCGGTCGGGTTGGACGAGGTCACGAAGGGGTACGTGCCGTGGTCCATGTCGAGCATGGTGGCCTGCGCGCCCTCCAGCAGCACCGTGTCGCCCCGGTCCAGGGCGTCCCAGAGCATCGCCCGGGTCTCCGCGATGTACGGCTTGAGCCGCTCGGCGTACGCCAGGTACTCCTCGACCGTCGCCTCGAGGTCGATCGCCTTGCGGTTGTAGACCTTGAACAGGATCTGGTTCTTCTCGCGCAGCGCCAGTTCGAGCTTCTTCCGCAGGATGCCCGGGTCGAGCAGGTCCTGCAGGCGGATGCCGATCCGGGCGACCTTGTCGCCGTACGCCGGGCCGATCCCGCGGCCGGTCGTGCCGATCCGCGACGAGCCGAGATAGCGCTCGATCACCCGGTCCAGGGCCCGGTGGTGCGGCATGATCAGATGCGCGTCGCCCGAGATCCGTAGCCGGGAGACGTCGACGCCGCGCTCGGCCAGGCCGTCGATCTCGGCGAGCAGCACCTTCGGATCGACCACCACACCGTTGCCGATGACGATCATCGCGTTCGGCGAGAGCGCGCCGGACGGCATCAGGTGCAGCGCGTACTTCTGGCCGTCGGGGGTGATCACCGTGTGGCCGGCATTGTTGCCACCGGAGTAGCGCACGACGTAGTCGACCCGCTCACCCAGCAGGTCGGTAACCTTGCCCTTGCCCTCGTCGCCCCACTGAGCGCCGATGAGCACGATCGCTGGCATCTTTTCCGCCTCCAGAAGGCTCGGGTGCCAGGTGGCGACCGGTTGGCGAGCCCGGGGTGTCAGGTTAACAAGTAATGACGGCGTGGCCGGCAGGGGTCGCGTCGAGAGGCAGGAGGCTCCTTCGGTGTACGACGTGGTGCTGCTCACCCTCGGTTCGGAGCGGGACGCTCCCGGGGGCTGCGGCAGCGGCGGGGCCTGCTGCGGCGGCGCGACCGGGTCCGCAGCCGATGGGTCCGCGGCCGACCCGACGAAGCAGACCGAGAGCGGTCAGGGATCCCCGGCCCGGACCGGCGACACCGAACAGTGCGCCACCGAGCGACCCCGGGTGCCGGTGCTGGCCTGCTCCGACGCGCTGATCGCCAGAGGTGCCCGGGTGGAGATGGTCACCGCCCGCTCCGACGCGGAGATCGACGCGGTGTTGGCCCGGCTCGACGGTCCGGCCCGCCCGGACGGCCTGACCTGGCCCGACCCGGACAGCAAGACCCGGCTGGTCGTCGCCACGGCGAGCGACGGGCAGTTGCGCGCCGTGCTGCGCCGACTGGTCCGGCGGTACGCGCCAGCGCCGAGCAGGCGACCGGCGGATCTGCCCGGCAACCGGACCCTGCCCGACCTGCCGCCGGTGGCCGTACTCCCGCTCGATCCGGCTCGGGGCGGCAGCCACCAGGACCTGGCCGCGCAGCTCAAGCTGCCGCGTGACCCGGCGGCGGTGGCCGCCGCGGTGGTGGACGGCACGCCGCGCCGACTCGACCTCCTGCGTAACGACGGTGGATCGGTGACCCTGGACGGCGCGCTGCTCGGCGCCGCCGACGACGCCGGCCGGCCGCTGCACTGGCGGGCCCGGGTGGAGGTGGACGACACCGTCCTCACGAACGGCGACGAACCGCTGCTGGCCTGCGTGGTCGGCAACGCCGGCGGGTACGCGACGCTCGACGACGTGCGGCTGCTTACCGCGCCGGACCCGGCCGACGGCCAGATCGAGGTCGCGGTGGCCGTGCCGGTGGTGGTCCGCTCGGCGCTGGGCCGCAAGCGGGTCCGGCTCGAGGTGCGGCGAGCCCGTGGGCGGGCCGTTTCGGTGCTGCCCCGGGAGGGGAAGATCCCGTACCTCGACGATGGTGTCGAGGCTGAGCTGACCCGAAAGCGTTCCTGGTGGATCGAGCCGGGCGCCTGGGCGGTCTGGTCGATCTGATCCCGGCCGCACGCCGCGCGGCGGCCGGCTGCGCCGACGGCCCCGCCGGGTGGTTGGGCCTATCCTCGCAGGAGGACTGGGAGGGGCCGTAATGGACGAGAACGCCGACCGGGCGCAGGTGCACGGCCAGCAGCCGGTGCCGGAGCGGGACATCGAACCACTCTGGCCACCGGATCCGGCCGACCGCACCACGGGTAGCGCGGTGCCGCCGTGGGCGGCGGTCGCCCAACAGCGGGGTGCGCCGTCGTCGGCCGCGCCGGGGCCGGTGACGCCGCCGGTGGCCGCGCCGCCGATCGGTAGGCCGCCGGTGCCCGGGCAACCCGGAGCCCCGGCCCAACCGCCGCCTTCGCCGGCGGACTACCCGTCGCTCTCCGGTGCCGTTCCGGCGCCCGGCGGCTGGGACACCAGCGGCTCATCCGTCGCCCCGTCCGGCTGGGCGCCAGCTCAACCGAGTTGGCCGCCGGCCAACCCGGGGCCGCCGGCCAACCCGGGGCCGCCGGCCGACCTGGCGGCGCCGGCCAACCCGGCAGCAGCGCCTGCCCCGGGCACGCCAACGGCACCCGCCACGCCGCCAGCCCCGGGCACGCCAACCACCCCGGGTATGCCAACCACCTCGGGCACGCCAACGGCACCAGGCACGCCGCCGACTCCCGGCACGCCAACGGCACCGGGCACGACGAGCCCCGCCGCCGGGGCGACAGGCACCTCCGGGATGACGAGCGGCGCGCCCAGCGCCGCAGCCGGGGCGCGGGGCAGCGCAGTCGGCGTGGGGCCGGCGCCCGCCGGCGACCGGGGGCCGGCCGTCGCCGCGCCGATCCTCCCGGCGGGGGTGGACCTGGACCAGCCGTTCACCCTGGACAACCCCACCGCGGCCGGGACGCCCGCCGATCGCCCGAACGGTGCGACCCGCGCCTCGGCAGACTCGGCAGCAACCGGCCCCGCAGCGGCAGGGACGGCCCCGGAGGTCGACGGGGCCGAGAAGGACGGATCTGCCGGCGGGGTGGGCCGGCCCGCCGAGTCGCCCTGGGCGTACCCGCCGCAACGCCCCGCCGCAACGCCCACACCGGCTCACGACCAGGCCGCCGCGCCGCCGCCACCGCCACCGCTACAGCCGCCGCACCCCGGGCCGGCTCCGGCGTACCCGGGCCCGTCGGTCACCCCGGTGATCCCCGGTCAGGCCGGCCCGGGGCATATCCCGCCGCCGCCGGACCTGACCCAGTTCAGCAACCTGCCGCCGCAGGTCGGGTCGGCGACCCCACCGCCGGGACCGTTTCCGCCGTCTCCGGGTTGGTACCCGCCGCCGTGGCAGCAGGGTGCACCAGGTGTCCAGCCCGGGCAGCCCTACCAGGAGGCCGAAGGGGTGACCCGGGTGCCCGCGGCCGGCTACCCGGAGGCGACCGCGTACCCGGACGCGAGCTGGACGCCGGAGGAGACCGCGGTACCGACCGCCGAGGACTTCAGCCGACGCCGGCAGGTCCGGCCCGCCGACCCGGTGGCGACAATGGGCGTCCGGGCGGTGGTCAACAAGATGGGGCTGCTCCGGCTGTCTCCCGGTCGACACGAGCAGGAACTCAAGCGGGACATCGAGATGGTGCGCCGGAACTTCGGCGGGCTGCGGCAGGTGACGGTGGTCAACCCGAAGGGCGGCGCCGGCAAGACGGTGGCCATCCTGCTGCTCGCCATGACGTTCGGTCAGAAGCGCGGTGGCTACGTGCTGGCCTGGGACAACAACGAGACCCAGGGCACCCTGGGGATGCGTGCCCAGCAGGACTTCCACTCCCGCACGGTGCGGGACATGCTGCGCGATCTCGGGCAGTTCCAGGGCGCGCACGGGCGGGTCGGTGACCTGTCGCAGTACGTCCGCTCGCAGGGCGAGGGCATGTTCGACGTGCTGGCCTCGGACGAGTCGGCCACCGGTGGCGAGATGTTGACAGCTGCCGCGTTCGCCGAGATCCGCGAGGTGGTGAGCCGGTTCTACAAGTTGATCTTTGTGGACACCGGGAACAACGTCCGGGCGCAGAACTGGCAGGCCTCGATGGACGCCACCGACCAGTTGGTGGTCACCATGTCGGCCCGTAACGACTCGGCGGAGACCGCCGCCCGGATGCTCGACCACCTGGAGCAGAGCGGCCGGCAACGGCTGGTCCGCCAGGCCGTGACAGTGGTGTCGATGCCACCGTCCCGCAAGGAGATCGACCTGCCGGCCATCCAGGAGCACTTCGCGGCCCGCACCCGGGCGGTGCTGCTGGCTCCGTACGAGCGGCTCATCGACACGGGTGAGCCGATCCGGTACGGCGGGCTGTCCTCGGCCACCCGGGACGCCTGGCTGAAGATCGCCGCTGCGGTCGCCGAAGGGCTGTGACCCGCCGACGGCCGGCCCGCTGTCGGGTCGGCCGTCGGATCGGGTCAGTTGCTCGCGAGCGCGTCGGCCGCCGCCGGGTCGCAGTCGCGCAGGAACTGGGCGCAGCGGGCCGCCTCGTCGGCCTCGCCGATCTCGTCCGCAGCCCGGGACAGCACGTAGAGGCAGCGGAGGAAGCCCCGGTTGGGCTCGTGCGACCACGGCACCGGGCCGTGCCCCTTCCACCCGCTGCGGCGCAACTGGTCGAGGCCCCGGTGGTAGCCGGTGCGCGCGTACGCGTACGCCGTCACCACCTGCCCCTGCGCGAACGACCGGGCGGCGAGCTCCGCCCAGGCCGCACTGTAGGTGGGGAAGCCGGCCGCCACGCTGGCGAACGCCTCAGCGGTGCCGGCCTCCTCGGCGGCAGCCAGTGCGGTGTCGGCCTCGTCGTTCGCGGGCAGGCGGGTGGCCGGTGGCTCTGGCAAAAGGTTCTGCATCGCCCCATTCAACCCGCTGGACAGGGCGACACGCGAGCGGGTCGGCCGACACGTTCCGCTGAACGGCTGAGGAGTTGGTCACGCCTGCGGCCTATGCCGCCGCCAAGTGTTTTCCACTACAACTAATGGTCCGGAGCCTCCCCAGGAACCGGTTACGCAGGAGCCCGGTGGCCACGGTCACCGGGCTCCTGTCGGTTCCACCCCGGGCCCGAGGTTTGGCCGGCCCCGGCCGAGGGGCAGGATGGCCGGGTGCCGACCCCACCTCCCGCGGACGTCATCGAGCCGCACCTGCACGCCGACGAGATCCAGACCCGCGACGAGTTCGACAGGCAGTTGGCCACCGGCCGACTGACCGGGCTGACCGTGCAGGGCCTGCGCCTCGACCTGGCACCGGTGCCCGACCTGCGGGGGATCGAGGTCGCTGGCACGCTCTTCGTGGGATGCCGGTTCGCCTCCCGGGACGTCGGGGCCGACCTGGTCCGCCGCGGCGCGAACGTGGTGCCGCCGTTCTCCGGGCTGCCGTACCCGACCCAGCCGTCGCACCTCTACACCCCGCAGGACCTGGCCGCCGGCTTCGCCGAGGGCGGGTTCACCGAGATGTACGACACCCGGGTGTACGACCACTACCGGGCGCACGGCGGCGCGCTGCCGGACGTCAAGGAGGCGCTGGGTCAGCGACTGCACGACCATGGCGTGGACAACGCGCTCACCGACGCCACCCGGGCCTGGCTGGCCCGGCACGGTCCGCAGTCGGTGGTCGGCATCATGGGTGGGCACGCGGTGCGGCGTGGCAGCCCGCCGTACCGGATGGCTGCCGTGCTGGGGTGGGAGCTGGCGCGGGCCGACCGGCTGGTGGTGACCGGCGGTGGTCCGGGTGTGATGGAGGCGGCGAATCTCGGCGCCTACCTGGCGGACCGGCCGGCGGCCGAGTTGACCGAGGCGATCGACCTGTTGGCCGAGGCGCCCGACTTCACCGACCACCACCGGTACACAGCCACCGCGTTGGCGGTGCGGCAGCGCTACGCGGGGGTGCCCCGGCAGCGTGGTGACGACCTCGCCTGGGCGCGGGCCGGTGGCCTGGCCATCCCCACCTGGCTGTACGGGCACGAGCCGGCGAACCTGTTCGCCGGGCGGATCGCGAAGTACTTCTCGAACGCGATCCGGGAGGACACCATCCTGCGCCTGGCCCGGGGCGGCATCGTCTTCGCGCCGGGGCGGGCGGGCACGGTGCAGGAGGTGTTCCAGGCGGCCACCAAGACCTACTACGGCACGGACGGCGCCAGCGGCGCGTACATCTTCCTGGACCGTGGCTACTGGACCACCGAGCTGCCGGTGGAGGCGTTGCTGCGTCCGCTGCTGGCCGCGTCCCCGTTCGGTGACCTGTCGACGACGATCCATCTCACCGACGACGTCCGTGAGGCCGTCCGCCTGCTCACCGCCTGAACGACGACGGCCGGCTCCCCCGAGGGGAAGCCGGCCGTTCGTGGTGCGTAGTTACTTGGTCATCGTGGTGCCGGTGGAGCGCAGGTGCTCGCACGCCTCGACGACCCGGGCGGCCAGGCCGGCCTCGGCGGCCTTGCCCCAGGCGCGCGGGTCGTACTGCTTCTTGTTGCCGACCTCGCCGTCGATCTTCAGCACGCCGTCGTAGTTGCGGAGCATGTGGTCCGCGACGGGCCGGGTGAAGGCGTACTGGGTGTCGGTGTCGATGTTCATCTTCACCACGCCGTAGTCGAGCGCCTCACGGATCTCGCTCAGCAGTGAGCCCGAGCCGCCGTGGAAGACCAGGCTGAGCGGCTTGTCCTTGCCGTACTTGGCGCCGACCGCCTCCTGGATCTGGTTGAGGATCTCCGGGCGGAGCTTGACGTTGCCGGGCTTGTAGACGCCGTGCACGTTGCCGAAGGTGAGCGCCGCCATGTAGCGGCCCTTCTCGCCGAGGCCGAGCGCCTCGACCATGGCCAGGCCGTCTTCGGTGGTGGTGTAGAGCTTGTCGTTGATGGCGTTCTCGACGCCGTCCTCCTCGCCACCGACGACGCCGACCTCGATCTCAAGAACGATCTTGGCCTTGGCGGCCTCGTCGAGGAGCTGGGCGGCGATCTGGAGGTTCTCCGCGACCGGCACGGCCGAGCCGTCCCACATGTGCGACTGGTACAGCGGCTCCTCGCCGCGCTTCACCCGCTCCTGCGAGATGCCCATCAGCGGACGGACGAACTTGTCCAGCTTGTCCTTCGGGCAGTGGTCGGTGTGCAGGGCGATGTTGACCGAGTACTTCTTGGCCACCTCGTGCGCGTAAGCGGCGAACGCCACGGCGCCGGTGACCATGTCCTTGATCGACGGGCCGGAAAGGTACTCGGCGCCACCGGTGGAGACCTGGATGATGCCGTCGCTCTCCGCGTCGGCGAAGCCCTTGAGCGCCGCGTTCAGCGTCTGCGAGGAGGTCACGTTGATCGCGGGGTACGCGTACCGGCCAGCCTTGGCGCGGTCCAGCATCTCCGCGTAGGCCTCGGGGGAAGCGATGGGCATGTGATGCGCTCCTTACTTACCACTCTCGGCCGTGCTGGCCGCTGTTGTTCATTTGTGCGCCGGACCGCGCTGTCCTCCGCCCGGCAGTATCCCGCAGGTGCGGTGCGCCGGAACAACCGACCCGGCGGTCAACCCCTCACCGGCGGTCCAGATGGTCCGGCACGATGACGCTGATCAGCCAGGTGACCACTGTCATCACGATGGCTCCCCAGAACGCCGGCCAGAAACCGTCCACCCGGAACGGCAGGTCGAGCCCGCGGGCGATCCGGTCGGTGAGCAGGAACAGCAACGCGTTCACCACGAGCGCGAACAGGCCCAGGGTCAGCAGGTAGAACACACAGCCGACCACCCGGATGATCGGTTTGAGCACCGCGTTGATCACGCCGAAGATCAGCGCGACCACGATCAGGGTGAGCACTGTGTTGCCACCCGAGCGGCCGTGCACGTCGACCCCGGGCACGATCAACGTGGTTATCCACAGCGCGACCGCGGTGATCGCCAGTCGGATGAGAAAGCCCACCGCACCATCCTGGCATCGGGTCGCGTCGTTGCGGGCTGATTCCGCCTACTCCGCTTCCGGGCGCGCTGCCGGCGCAGCCCGTACGGTGGGTGGGAACCGTGCCCCGAGACCCCCGGGAGGGATGATGGGCCAGCCCGATGAGGACTTCGCCCCCGGCGACCACCTCGCGCCGGACGAGCGCAACCCGGAGGCCGAGCCGGCGGACGCTGTCGAGCAGGCCACCACTGTCGGCCCGGTCGACGACGACGGTGCACCGCAACGCGGCCTGGAGGTCGACGACTGGGACGCGATGGAGCAGGCCCGGGTGGTCACCGGGGACGAGGACGACTACCGCTGAACGGTCAGCGAGCGCCGTCCACAGCCGTCGGGTGACGGGCCACCCAGTCGCCGAGCCGGTCCTCGCGCAGTGCGGTCAGGAACTCCGGGGCGAGCTGCGGGTCCGCCTCCAGGTAGCTACTGGTCCCGGTCGGCTCGGTCACCGGCAGGCTGAGCCCGACCTGGTCCGTCGACCGCAGTGTCGGCACCAGCCGCATGAGGTCGAGCATGGTGGCCACCCCCGGTGACACGGCGAGGCCCGGCTCGACGGCGCTCAGCAACCTGGTCAGTCGTACCGGATTGGTGAGCACGCCCTCGTCGGAGGCCGCGCGCACCAGCCCGGCGGCGAAGAGCCGCGCGTTGCGGTCCCGGTCCTGGCTGCCCCCGGGCAGGTCACGCCGCTGGCGGAGCAGGTCGACAGCCGCGGCGCCGTCGAGACGCTGGCACGCGGCCGGGAAGACCCGCCGGGTGTGGACCGACCGGACCTGGTCAGGCAGGCAGACCGGCACGCCGCCCACCTCGTTTGTCAGCGACCGCAGCGCGGAGTACGTGAAAACCACACCGGTGTCGACACGAACTCCGGTCAGCTCCGCCACCGTCTTCCGGGTCAGCTCGTACCCTCTGCTCAGGTCCGGTGACGAATGGCCCGCACCGAACGCGAACGCCGCGTTCAGCTTGTCGGTGCCGTGACCGGAGATCGGCACCCGCAGGTCGCGGGGCAGTGAGATCAGGTACGGGCGGCTCCGGTCGGCCGGGATGTGCAGCAGCAACACCGAGTCGGCAAGCGGCGGGCCGGGTGTCCGGCTGTCGATGCCGAGCAGCAGGACAGTCACCGCACCAGCCGCCACCGGATCCGGCGAGCCGATCAGGGTGTCCATTTTCTGCGCCGGCCCGGCCCGTTCCGGGCTGAGCAGCGGAACCCCGATGCCGAGTACGCCGAGCACGGCCAGCGCCGCACCGCCGGCCTGCCAGCGCTTCCGGCGCTGCCGGCGACGGGTCGCCAGCCGATCGATCGCGGCCCGCAGCGGGCCGGTGGGTGGGGTCAGCGTCTCGTGCCGGCCGAAGGCGGCACGCAGGTCGTCCTCAATCATGTTCACGCCTCCACGTACTCGGCCCGGAGCGTGGCGAGGGCCCGGGAGATGGACGAACGTACGGTCCCGACGGCACAGCCGAGAATGTCGGCGATCTCCGCGTCGGGCAGGTCCTCGTAGTAGCGCAGCACCAGGGTGGCCCGTTGCCGGCGCGGCAGCCGGGACAGCCAGGTCCAGATCTGGTCCCGGTCCACTGCGGTCTGGGTGTGGTCGGTGGGGGCCGGCAGCGTCGCGTCGGGCTCGGCCCGCAACAGCACCCGGCGCACCCAGGAGCCGCGGCGCCAGTCGATGAACTGGTTGGTGAGCATCCGGCGCACGTAGTGCTCGGGCGAATCCGCCCGGGCAACCCGCCGCCAGTTCAGTTGGACCCGGACCATGGTTTCCTGAACCAGATCCTGCGCCTGGTGCGGATCACCGGTGAGCATCACCGCGTACCGCAGTAGCGGGCCCAGCCGCGTGTCCGCGAACTCCTCGTACGTCACTGCACCTCCCGAGGCTCCTACCGCAGATGACGGAAGCGGGCGAGCGGAACATTGCAGCAGGGCGGACCGAACTCCACTACGCGGGCGGGTGGCGCGGGACCGGTCCGGCGCGGCCGGGACCTTGGGCTTCGGTACCCTTTGTGGCCGTGGACACAGCTGAGAAGACCCGCGCTCTCGTGGAGAGCGTCGCCCTGAACCCGCTCGATCCCAAGGATCTGTTGCAGACCTTCGGGCTGATCGGCGTGTGGGTGATCCTCTTCGCCGAAACTGGCCTGCTGGTGGGCTTCTTCTTCCCGGGCGACTCACTGCTGTTCCTCGCCGGGGTGGCCTCGTCACCGGTGGCGGACGCGATCTTCGGTGACGGCACCCGGCTCTCCCTGCCCGCCCTGCTGGTCGGCGGACCGATCTGCGCGATCCTCGGCGCGCAACTGGGGCACTGGCTCGGTGCCCGGTACGGCCGGCCGATGTTCGAGCGGCCGAACTCCCGGCTCTTCAAGAAGGAGTACGTGGAGAAGGCCGAGTACTACTTCGAGAAGTTCGGCCCGGCGAAGGCCGTGGTGCTGGCGCGCTTCATCCCGATCGTCCGGACGTTCCTCAACCCGGTCGCGGGCGCGCTCGGCATGCCGGCCCGGAAGTTCCTGCTCTGGAACATCGTCGGCGCGGTGCTCTGGGTGGACGGCATCCTGCTGATCGGCTACCTGCTCGCCGAGCAGATCTACGACGCCATCGGCGACAAGATCGACCGATACATCCTGCCGGTGGTGGCCCTGATCATCCTGATCTCGGTGTTGCCGATCTTCTTCGAGTTCCTCCGCGACCGGCGGGCCCGTAAGCGCGGCGAGGCGGTCGCGGTGGTGGCGGCGGCCAGCGCCGCCGGCGCGGTGGAGGCGGCCCGCGAGGCGTTCGACAACGACGTGCACCAGCACGGCCGGCACCGTCCGGAGCACGGCCAGGACCACTGAGTCCAGGTACGACGACGACGGCCGGCCCCCTGGTGCGGGGGTCGGCCGTCGGCATGTCGGACCCGGCCGCCGGCGGTGCGGCCGGGGGACGAGCAGGTGTTACCCACCGATGGCGCCACCCCTGGCTCGCCACCGGACGCCGCCCCGGCGCGGGACGGCGTGCAGCGCCTACGTCAGCGGGCCTTCTTGGTGGCCCGCTTACGCGGCGGGGTCAGCAGGTCGGCGATCGTCGCGATCGCACTCGGGACCAGGCTGTAGTACGCCCAGACACCGCGCTTCTCCCGCTGCAGCAAGCCCGCCTCGGTGAGGATACGCAGGTGATGACTGACCGTCGGCTGAGAGAGGCCGAGCGGCGCCGTCAGGTCACAGACGCACGCCTCGCCCTCTGGGGCCGACTGGATCAGGCTGAGCAGCCGCAGCCGAGCAGGATCCGCAAGGGCCTTGAGGACCCCGGCGAGACGCTCGGCATCGGCACGTTCGATCGGCTCGCCGTTAAGCGGCGAGATCTGAGGCATAGTCATTTCGGCCAACGCAGTTCCCACGTATTCCATCCTTCCACCAGCAGCATCGATCCGCCTGCATATCAGCAGATCCGAATCGGCAAACTTTTACGCCACAAGGCCGAGGTCAGCCAACGTATAGGCCGCCCGGTAAGGCAATCCGGCGGCTCGCACCGCGTCGCCGGCGCCTCGATCAACAATAACCGCCACGCCCACGACTTCCGCCCCGGCCTCGCGAAGCGCCTCGACAGCGGTCAACACACTTCCGCCAGTCGTGGACGTATCCTCCACCGCCAACACCCGACGGCCGGCCACCTCCGGTCCTTCGATCCGCCGTTGCAGACCATGTGCCTTACCCGCCTTGCGCACCACAAAGGCGTCCAGGGCACGACCGGTCGGAGCGGCGGCGTGCAGCATCGAGACCGCGACGGGATCAGCGCCCAGGGTGAGGCCGCCGACAGCGGCGTAATCCCAGTCGGCGGTGAGGTCGAGCAACACCCGGCCGACCAGAGGAGCGGCCTGGTGATGGAGCGTGACGCGCCGCAGGTCCACGTACCAGTCTGCCTCACGCCCCGAGGAGAGCACGACCCGTCCGTGGACCACGGCCAGGTCGGTAATGAATTTACGCAGGTCGTCGTGGTCCCCCATGGCGATAGAGGTTACTGCGCAAGTCTGAACGGCGTGTGCGGGGTCTACCCTGACCAGCCCGGCGAGGCACCGATGATTGGCGATGTTCGACTACGCTCAGCGACCGTCTTGATAGCGGCGCGCCAACGTCTCCGCCTCGATCACCGGGAGCCGGTGGGCCGGTCGAGGGTCAGCCCTCGTCGCGGCCGATCCGCCCGCGAGTGTCCCGGGCGACCGCCTGGAGCAGTCGACGCGGCGCATGCCGCATGCCGGCGACCACCAACTTGTACTTCCATGCCGGGACACTGACCATCTTGCCTTTGCCCAGGTCACGCAGTGCTTCGTCGACCACATCCTCGGCCCGCAGCCAAAGCCACTCGGGGGTCTTGGACATGTTGATGCCGGCCCGCTCGTGGAACTCGGTGCGCGTGTAGCCGGGGCAGAGGGCCATCACCCGGACCCCGAACGGGCGGGCTGACAAGCCCACGGACTCGCTGAAGTTGGTCACCCACGCCTTGCTGGCCGAGTACGTCGAACCGGGCATGGCCGTACCGAACCCAGCAACCGAAGAGACATTTATCACTGCCCCATTTCGGCGTTCGGTCATCGATCGCAGCGCCGCCAGGGTCAATCGCATGACCGCGTGCACGTTGAGCCGCAGCAGGCGCGCTTCGTCCTCTGCGGTGGACCGCAGGAACGGTTTGTTCAGGCTGATCCCGGCGTTGTTGACAAGCAGCTGCACCGGCTCGCCGTCGGCGAGCCGTCGCTCCACGACGGCGCACCCGTCGTCGGTGGACAGATCCGCCGGGATCGTCTCCACCTCGCGGCCGTGGGCGGCACCCAACTCGCCGGCCAACTCGGCCAGCCGGGCCGCGTCGCGGGCGACGATCACCAGGTGCCAACCGTCGGCGGCCAGCCGTCGGGCGAACGCCGCGCCGATGCCGGCGGTGGCCCCGGTGATCAGGGCTCGACGCTCGGTGGTGGTGGGGTCGAGCGGCACGGGACGGTCCTCACCTGGGCGGGTACGGGGGCGCGGGCGGCGCCGACGGTGGTTGGTGCGGGGCGGAGGTGAACGCGGGTGGCGCGGATGGTGGCGGCGGCGTGGTTGAGCGGCGGTGACCGAACCAGGCGTTTGCCGCCGGCAGGGCCAGCAGCAGAGCTACTACAAGGTAACCGAGCCCCTGCCCGACGGAAAGCCCAGCGTTGAGCGGGATCCACCAGGACGGGTACGCGTCGCCGATCAGGCCCAGCAACTCGGCGAGAGCCTGGTCGTCGGCACCGAGTTGCAGCGGCGCGGCCCGTTCGCCGATGAGCACGGCCGCGCTGCAACAGCCGCCGAGCAGGCCGAGCCCACTGACCACCCAGGTGGCCACCCGGACGCCGTTGCGCGCCGTCAGCAGCCCGAGGGCCAGGCCGGCGAGCACCGGCGCGGAGAGCGCCGACACCACCGCCGACAGCACGGCGGACGCGCGGAGCAGGGTCACCACGTCGTCTATCTGCTCCGGGCTGGCCGAGGTGTCCCGGGCGGCGGAGCGGAACGCGTCGAGCGTCCCGCCGAGCACCATCAGGTCGACCACTGTGTAGACGAGCGCGGACACCGCCATCACCCAGAGCACCGCGGCGGCCGACAGGACGACGGCGGGCCGGCGGGCCGATGCCGATTCGGGGTACGACACGACGAATCCCTCCGGTAGGCGTCGGGTTGCAACCTACTCGGAGGGATCGTCGGCGTCGTGCCTACCGGGCCGTCAACTCGTCGATGGCGGGGTTGACCCGGGCCGGTCCGTGGGTGGCGTGTCGTCCGGCCGGCTCGCCGGCGGCGGGTAGCTCGGCTCACCTGACGACTGCGGGTAGCCGGGCTGGGCCGGGGCCTGCGGGTAGCCGGGCTCACCTGACGACTGCGGGTAGCCGGGCTGGGCCGGGGCCTGCGGGTTACCCGGGTAGCTGGCGCCCGGGGCCGGCGGCTCCCAGGCCGCTGTCGGCTTGCGGAAGAACGGGTGGGCCTGCGGCAGCGCCAGCAGGATAAGCGCCGCGATCAGCGCGATCAGGCTGACCACGTTGAGCGCCAGGCTGACGGGAGCGGCCCAGGAGGGCAGCCCCTCCTCCAGACGACGCTGGATCTCGTCGGCGCTCGGCCCGTTGGCGTTGGTGTTACCACTGGCGGTGAAACCGCCCGCCGCACTGCTGAGCAGGTTGCCGCCCACGCAGCAGACCATGATGCCGCCGATGATCCAGGTGGTGATTCGGGCACCGTTGCGGCCCTGGTTGTTGAAGAGGGCCAGCACGCTGAGCACTATCGCGAGCAGGAGCAGCAGGATGCTGCCCGCCAGGGCGATGGCGACGAAGACGCCGACCACCTGATCGGCATTCTCGATGGTGCTGCCCTCGTACGCGGCGCGGATGGCGTCACGCGTCGCGCCGATGGTGCTGAGCGTGACGATCAGAGTGAGCACCTGACACGCCAGGAACAGAAAGAGCAGATAGCTGGAGATAGCTACAACGGATGGCCGCTGACGGGCTGGTGTGCTCTGGGAATCGACCATGATTCTCCTTCCCTTCAAATCGCGCCCACACCGTATCGGCAACCGACAACTTCGGCATGCCGTGGCGAGCCGACGCGCCCGTCCGGTTCGGGCTCAGCGCTCGCCGGGTCCGGGCAGGATCGTCAGGGCGGTGGGGTCGAGCAGTTCGCCCCGGGCCACTCGCCAACTCTCCTCGCCGTACGCCTCGAAGGAGAGCCGCGCCGCGCCGCCGGACTGGTAGTCGTGGTAGCGCATCGTGCCGGCTGACGGGAGCCCGGTCTGCCCGGTGGCGGTGTAGCGCGCCTGCCCCGTCTCGGCCCAGGTGTAGCGCCGTTCACCGAGGTCGATGGTCGGGGCACCGGGGGTCACTGTCGCCCCCGGCTCAGCCGCCCAGAGCACCAGCTCCAGCTCGGGGCGGGCCTCCACGGAGAGCCGGTAGCGGGTGCCGGAGTCGTCGTCGAGCAGGTGTTGCACCCAACTCCAGTCGCCCTCGACCAGGCGGATCGTGCCGCTCACCGCGTACTCCCGGGCGCGGATCCGCACGCGGTCGCCCGGGCCCAGGCGGAGCGGGTCGCCGCGCAGCGACTCCGCGGTGCGGGCGTCCGACGATCGCCCGCCGGGCCGGGTCGTCGCCGACCGCCGGGCCCGCACGACGATCGCGATGACGACCGCCGCGACTACGGCAAGCGCCACCACCAGGTACGTCACTGACCTGCCCACCCGACCATCTCCCCAGGGACCTCGGCGCAGACGTTAACAACTTTCGGCACCGGTGGTACCCGTAGCGTGATCGACGGCTCAGCTACCGACGGCAGCCGTGGCGTCGCCTGTTGTGCACGATCGCACTGTGGACGGCCGGGTGGGCGGCGGTTCGTCCGGGTGCGCGGTGGGATCAAGATGCGGCGAGTCGTTGGCTGGCGTAGGTGCCGAGGGTCTCGCGGCCCATCACACATCCGACGAAGGTGGTGAACTCGCTCGGGTCTTCCCGCAACGAGGTCCAGGCCGCTCGGGCGGCAGCCGGGTCGACCCGCTCCAGCAGCGTTGCCGCGTACGCCCGGCCGGCGGGTGTGCCGTCGGCCAGCACCCGGTCGAGTTGCCGGCGGACCGCGTCGGGGTGGTCGTCGAGGGCGGCTGACACCCGCTCGTACGCCTCCGTCACCGGCAACACCTCGCCGGCGAAGCCAACCCCACCGAAGGCGAGCGTGTCAGCGTGCACCAACGCGTCAACGGCCGCGTCGAGTTCGCGCTCCCATTTCTTGCCGATACCAAACATGCCCACACCTCTTCCCCGCCCACCGCCACTCCACCCTGTTGATCAAGAGGTTTGCGTCATGAGAAGACAGCCCATGACGCAACCTCTTGATCACCGCGCTCAGGCGGGGGTCACCGTGAGGCTGCCGGTTTGCGGGTTCTGGTCCACCTTCACCGTCTGGCCGTCGCGGATCTGGCCGGACAGGAGGGCCTTCGCCAACTGGTCGCCGATTGCGGTCTGGACCAGGCGACGCAAGGGGCGGGCACCGTAGATCGGGTCGTAGCCGTGCTCGGCCAGCCACTGACGGGCGGACTCGGTGATGTCCAGTGCCAATCGGCGGTCCGCAAGACGGTTTCGCATCCGGTCCAGCTGGATGTCGACGATGGTCCGCAGATCGTCCCCGCGCAGCGAGGCGAAGACCACTATGTCGTCGAGCCGGTTGAGGAACTCCGGCTTGAAGTGCGACCGGACCACGGCCAGCACACCCTCCCGGCGCTGCTCGTCGGCGAGCGTCAGGTCACCGATCACCGACGACCCGAGGTTGGACGTGAGGATCAGGATCGCGTTACGGAAGTCGACAGTGCGGCCCTGGCCGTCGGTGAGCCGGCCGTCGTCGAGCACCTGGAGCAGCACGTCGAAGACGTCCGGGTGGGCCTTCTCCACCTCGTCGAGCAGGATCACCGAGTACGGCCGGCGGCGCACCGCCTCGGTGAGCTGACCGCCCTCGGTGTAGCCGACGTAACCGGGTGGGGCACCGACCAGGCGGGCGACCGAGTGCTTCTCGCCGTACTCGCTCATGTCGATGCGGACCATCGCCCGCTCGTCGTCGAAGAGGAACTCGGCGAGGGCCTTCGCCAGCTCCGTCTTGCCGACGCCGGTGGGGCCGAGGAAGAGGAAGCTGCCGGTCGGGCGATCCGGGTCGGCGATTCCGGCCCGGGCCCGGCGCACCGCGTCGGAGACCGCACCGACCGCCTCGGCCTGGCCGACCACCCGGCCGCCCAGCGACTCCTCCATCCGCAGCAGCTTGGCCGTCTCGCCCTCGAGTAGGCGGCCGGCGGGGATGCCGGTCCAGGACGCGACCACCGCGGCGATGTCGTCCGCGCCTACCTCCTCCTTGAGCATCGCGCCGTCGGCCTGGAGCTGGGCCAGCTCCTCCTCGGCCTGGGTCAGCTCGAGCTTGAGGGCGGGGATCCGCCCGTAGCGCAGCTCGGCGGCACGTTCCAGCTCGCCGTCCCGCTCGGCCCGCTCGGCCTCGCCGCCGAGGCGTTCCAGCTCCTCCTTGGCGGTGGAGAGCTTGGTGATGTGGCTCTTCTCCGTCTGCCAGCGCTCGGAGAGCACTGTGAGCTGCTCGCGCTTGTCGGCCAACTCCTTACGCAGCCGTTCCAGTCGCTCGGCGGAGGCGGCGTCCGGCTCCTTGGCCAGCGCCATCTCCTCGATCTCCAGCCGGCGGACCGCCCGCTCGATCTCGTCCACCTCGACCGGCCGGGAGTCGATCTCCATCCGGAGCCGGGACGCGGACTCGTCGACCAGGTCGATCGCCTTGTCCGGCAGGAACCGGTCGGTGATGTAGCGGTCGGAGAGAGTGGCGGCTGCGACAAGCGCGGCGTCGGTGATCCGGACACCGTGGTGCACCTCGTAGCGCTCCTTGAGCCCGCGCAGGATGCCGATGGTGTCCTCGATCGTCGGCTCGCCGACAAGCACCGGCTGGAAACGACGCTCCAGCGCCGGGTCCTTCTCGATGTGCTCGCGGTACTCGTCGAGCGTGGTGGCACCCACCATCCGCAGCTCGCCGCGGGCCAGCATCGGCTTGAGCATGTTGCCGGCGTCCATCGAGCCCTCGCCCTTGCCGGCGCCGACGACCGTGTGCAGCTCGTCGAGGAAGGTGATGACCTGCCCGTTGGAGTTCTTGATCTCCTCCAGAACGGACTTCAGGCGCTCCTCGAACTGGCCCCGGTACTGCGCTCCGGCGACCATCGCGCCGAGGTCCAGCGAGATCAGCTTCTTGTCGCGCAGCGACTCGGGGACGTCACCGGTGACGATCCGCTGGGCCAGGCCCTCGACGATCGCGGTCTTGCCGACGCCGGGCTCGCCGATCAGCACCGGGTTGTTCTTCGTCCGCCGGGAGAGCACCTGGATGACGCGGCGGATCTCCGAGTCGCGGCCGATGACCGGGTCGATCTTGCCGTCCCGGGCGCTGGCGGTGAGGTCCACGCCGTACTTGGTAAGGGCCTGATAGGTCTGCTCCGGATCTGCGGTGGTGACCCGACGGTCGCCACCGCGAACGGTCGGGAAGGCCGCGACCAGGGCTTCCTCGGTGGCGCCCGCCGTCTTCAACGCACCGGACACCGCGCCGCCCACCCGGGCCAGGCCGGCGAGCAGGTGCTCGGTGGACGTGTACTCGTCGCCCAGCGGCCGGGCGATCTGCTCGGCGGCGCCGATGGCGTTCACGAACTCCCGCGCCAACGTCGGCTCGGCGATGCTCGAACCGCGGGCGGCCGGCAGGGCGTCCACCGCGCGCTGGGCGGTCCGGCGCAGCTCGGCGGGGTCGGACCCGACGGCGCGCAACAGACCGGTGGCGGTCGAGCCGTCGGTGTCCAGGAGTGACAGCAGCAGGTGCCAGGGCTCCACGGTGGCGTGACCACGCTGGTTGGCCAGCGCGACGGCGCCCGTGATGGTCTCGCGGCTCTTTGTGGTGAGTCTTTCGGTGTTCATGGGCTCCCCCGGATCGGCGTTGTCCACTGAGAAGGACACAACCAGAGTTGAGCGTATTCCGCTCAACCTTAGCGCGTGACGCCCATCACTCCCGGGGACGCCACCGCCAGTCGAACTCCCCGGCCGCCGGGGCCGGGCCGGGCAGCGGCTCCGGGTCCGGCACCGCCGAGAGGCCGGCCAGCAGCACCGCGAGCTGGCGGCGGCGCAGCTGCCCGGTCCGCTCCGGCTCGGGTACGCGCACCGCCGCGCACGACTCCAGCAACAGCCCCAGATCCGGTACGACCACGTCGGGGCGCAGCCGCCCGCTGGCGCGGGCCCGCTCGAACAGGGTGGTGGCCAGCTCGTTGGCGCGCATCGCGTCCCGGCCCATCTCCTCGGTCGGGGTGAAGGTGCCGGCCAGATGGACGGTGAGTGAGTGCACGTCGGCGTCGACCACCCGGGCCAGAAAGCCGGTGAACGCGGCCCAGCCGTCCGGCTCGGCGAGGGCCGACTCGGCCTCGGCGACATACCGGCGCAACCCGTCGTGGCAGAGCTGACGCAGCAGGTCCTCCTTGCTGGCGTACCTCCGGTAGAGGGCGCTGATGCCGACGCCCGCGCGCTCGGCGACGGCGGCGATCGGCGCCTTCGGGTCGGCGAGGAAGACCGCACGGGCGGCTTCGAGGATGACCTCGTCGTTGCGGGCGGCCTGGGCGCGGCGGCCACCAAGCGTCTTCTGGGGTGCGGTCGGCATGAGTTCAGACTACCAGTGGAACGGATCGTTCCGCTCTGCTACGGTGATTGCAGAACGAAACATTCCGTTCCGAAGGAGTCCGAGATGACCGGCACCGCGATCCGCCCGTTCCGCGTCGAGATCCCGCAGACCGACCTCGACGACCTGGCCGCCCGGCTCGGCCGCACGAACTGGCCCGCCGAGCTGCCCGGCGCGGGCGACGCCTACGGGATGAGCACCGAGCGGGTGCGGGCGCTCGCCGCGCGGTGGCGCGACGGGTTCGACTGGCGGGCCGTCGAGGCCCGACTGAACACCCACCCCCAGTTCGTCACCGAGATCGACGGCGAGCAGATCCACTTCCTGCACGTCCGATCGTCCCGGCCGGACGCCACCGCCCTGGTGCTCACCCACGGCTGGCCCGGCTCGGTGCTGGAATACCTGGACGTGATCGCCCCGCTGACCGAGCCCACCGACCCGACCGCGCCGGCCTTCCACCTGGTGATCCCGTCGCTGCCCGGCTTCGGGTTCTCCGGGCCCACCCGCAGCGCCGGCTGGAACCGCTTCCGCACCGCCCGCGCCTGGGCCGAACTGATGAACCGCCTGGGGTACGACAGCTACGGCGCGGTCGGCAACGACGCCGGCTCGATGATCTCGCCGGAGCTGGGCCGGATCGACCGGGAGCACGTCCTCGGCGTGCACGTCACCCAACTCTTCTCGTTCCCGTCCGGCGACCCGGCCGAGTTCGCCGAGCTGTCCGAGGCGGACCAGGCGGCGCTCGGACACCTCCAGTGGTTCTACGAGAACAAGTTCTCCTTCAACCAGGTGCACAGCCAGCAGCCGCAGACCCTGGCGTACGCCCTCGCCGACTCGCCGGTTGGGCTGCTCGCCTGGAACGCCCAACTCTTCGACGAGAGCCTGGACACCGACTTCATCCTGGCCAACGTGGCGCTCTACTGGTTCACCGGCACGGCCGCCTCGGCGATCCGGTTCTACTGGGAGGACGCCCACGCCGGGCAGACACCGACCGAGCCGACAAGCGCGCCGACCGGGCTGGCCATGTTCCCCGGCGACTTCCAGTCCATCCGCCGCTTCGCCGAGCGCGACCACGCGAACATCGTCAGGTGGACGGCGTACGGGACGGACGTCGACGGTCGCGGCGACGTCGGTGGCCACTACGCCGCCCACCAGGCCACCGACGTCCTGGTCGCCGACATCCGCGAGTTCTTCGCCAGCCTCCGCTGACCCGGCCCTGTCCGGGCCCACTCGGTGCCCGGCCCGCCCTCGGTGCCCGCCCCGCACGCCCGGGGGCGGGCGCCGTCCGGCGTTACTGCCCGACTCGGCTGCGCAGTCGGGCGGTGCAGTGCGAGAGATCGACTCGGTTTTCCGTGAAGTCGGGGTGTCCGCGCGCTGGGATACCCCAACTTCACGGAGACCGAGTCGATCAAGGCGGTCCGGACGGTTGGAAGGGCGTCGTCACTCCAAGATCTGCGCGTTGTTAACCAAGCGGTAGCCTTGGCGGGTGCGAGTACGTGTCGAGCAGACCGCCTTACCCGGGATCGGGGTACGTCACGATCTGGTGACGGAGTCCGGACGTCGCCTGGGCGTCGTCTCCCACCGCAATGGCCGCCGAGATCTGGTCCTCTACGACCCTGACGATCCCGACGCCTGCCAGGCGGACATCCCGCTGACCGATGACGAGGCCGAGGCGCTCGCCGACATCCTCGGCGCGTCGCTGATGCTCGGTCAACTCTCCGGGCTGCGCGAGCAGGCCGCCGGGCTACTCACCGAGCAGATCGCCATCACGGCCGGGTCGCCGTACGTCAACCGCAAGCTCGGCGACACAAAGGCGCGTACCCGCACCAGCGCCTCCATCGTGGCGGTCCTCCGCGAAGGCGAAGTGATCGTCTCGCCACTTCCCTCCTTCCGCTTCGCAGCCGGCGACGTGGTGGTGGTCGTCGGGACTCGACGGGGTCTCGACGGTGTGTCCGCCATCCTCGCTGACAGTGACCCGGACGGCTGAGGCGGATGCACGATTCCACAACTCTGCTCGTCGAAGTCGGCGCGCTGCTGCTGTTGCTTGGCGTCCTCGGGCGGCTGAGCCGTCGGGTGGGCCTCTCACCCATTCCCCTCTACCTGCTCGCCGGGCTGGCCTTCGGGCACGGCGGGTTGCTCCCGCTCGCCGCGAGCGAGGAGTTCTTCGCCGTCGGCGCCGAGATCGGCGTCATTCTGCTGCTGGTGATGCTGGGCCTGGAGTACTCGGCAAACGAGTTGGTCGGCAACCTCCGTTCGGCGGCACCGGCCGGGCTGATCGACGGTGTCCTCAACGCGCTGCCCGGCGCGGGGTTCGCCCTGCTGCTCGGCTGGGACTGGGTGGCCGCCCTGGTGCTCGGCGGTATCACCTGGGTCTCCTCCTCCGGGGTGATCGCCAAGGTCCTCGCGGACCTGGGCCGACTCGGTAACCGCGAGACCCCGGTGATCCTCTCGGTGCTGGTGATCGAGGACCTGGCGATGGCCCTCTACCTGCCGCTCGTCACCGCCGTGCTGGCCGGCACGGGCCTGCTCGGCGGCGGGATCGCACTCATCGTCGCGGTCGGCACGGTGCTTATCGTGCTGGTGGTCGCCATCCGGTACGGCCACCTCATCTCGTCCGCCCTGTCGGCGAAGGACCCGGAGGCGCTGCTGCTCGGCGTACTCGGCCTGACCCTGCTGATCGCGGGCCTCGCGGCGAAGCTCCAGGTGTCGGCGGCGGTCGGCGCGTTCCTGGTCGGCATCGCGCTGTCCGGTCCGGTGGCACACCACGCGACCGAGTTGCTCTCCCCACTGCGGGACCTGTTCGCCGCCGTGTTCTTCGTCTTCTTCGGCCTGGTCACCGACCCTCGGGACATCCCGCCGGTGCTGTTGCCGGCGCTCGCCCTGGCCGTGGTCACGATGGCGACGAAGACGCTCACCGGCTACCTCGCCGCCCGTCGGGTCGGCATCGCCGAACCCGGTCGATGGCGGGCCGGCCTGGCGCTCGTACCCCGAGGTGAGTTCTCCATCGTCATCGCCGGGCTCGCGGTGGCCGCCGGAAGCGTCGAGCCGCGGTTGGCGGCGCTGGCGGCGACGTACGTCCTGATCACCGTGGTGACCGGACCGATCCTGGCGCGGCTGCCGGACTTCCCGTGGTTCAAGCGGTGGCTGCGTAACCGCGCGGCGGCCCAACGGCAGGAGCGCGTTCCGGTCGCCGACCCGCTGCACTGAACGGACACCGTCAGCGGGTGGGCCCTTCGGTCCACCGGAAAGCTGCGGCCGCGTGGGTCGCACCCGCACGGACGTAGAAGCGGTGCGCGTCGGTGCGGGCCAGACCGGACTCCAGGAAAACGTAGTCGGCGCCCTGTTCCTGCGCCCAGGCCCTGGCCGCGGTCAGGAGGTTCGAGCCGACACCCCGGGAGCGCCAGTCGGGGTGTACGGCGAGATCCTCGATCGAGGCCCGACGGCCGAAGCGCACCGAGAGGATGTCCAGGTAGACGCTTGCCACGCCGATCAGGTGGTCCTCGTCCGTTCGCGCCCCGAAGAGTGCGACGTCCTCGCGGTCGAGCAACTGCGCGGTCCGCTCGACGGCACGGTCATTGTCCCAGTCCCCGGGAGGACGACCGGGAGGGGCGAACAGCCATTCCAGCCCCATGACGAACTGCGCCTCGGCGCCCCGCTGCAACCGTCTAACTTGGACTGCCATAGGAGCATCATCGACGGCGCCGTCGATGCCGTGGGGCCGGCCAGGCCAACGGTTGCGGAATTGCTCCCCCCGGGTACTACCGCAGCACCCGACGGCGGGTTACCGTTTCGCCCCAGCAGCCAGGGTCCGCAGGCAGCGTCGCCACCCCGCGGACCAGAGCGGAAGGTTGGCCGGTGAGCGTGCAGGAGTCGACGTTCCACGGCTTCGCGAACCCCGTCGATCCAAGTCCGGCGGAATTGCGAGCTTGGGCGTACAAGCCCGATTCTGTGCCTTTGGCCTCGATGCCACCCGACTGGGACCTGCTGGTCTCCGGTGACCGGCTGGTCCTGACGCTCTTCGACCTGGCGATGGATCCGACCTGCCCGGCACGACGTTTCGCGTTGCACTGTCTCTACATCTACGCGGCCGACGGCATCCGGACGAACTTCCGCGCCCACCCCAAGCGCCGCTTCCGCAAGCTCGTCGAGCAGGCCGAGCGCAACGGCGACGAGCTGATGAAGATCTGGGCGCACAACGGCCGGGTGCTACTGGCCCGCCCGGGCCTCTTCGTCTACCGGGACTGGTGCGAGGGCGGCCTGGTCCGCGAGAACCGCCGCCTCGGCTGAACGGATCTTCCGCCCGCAATCACGGGCCGGGACCCCCTTGCGGCAGCACCGCGTCCCGGCCCGAACCGCTGACGAGGTGCGGGCCGGGACCCCCTTGCGGCAGCACCGCGTCCCGGCCCGAACCGCTGACGAGGTGGGGGGGGGGGGGCCCCCCGGGGCGCGGGGCGCCCCGCCGGCAGCCCGCCGCC
>NZ_JBEZFA010000037.1:0-66060 GCF_040649215.1 Micromonospora sp. NPDC049044
GCCAGCGCCTGCCCGCCACCCGCCCGCCGCCCGCCGCCCGCCGCCCGCCGCCCGCCGCCCGCCGCCCGCTTCAAGATCGTGCTCGATCCAGGATCTAGTGGCCTCCGTCGAGATCGAGGCCACTACTTCAATGATCGAGCGCGATCTTGCCGGTCTGGGCGCGGCCATCGGGCGTCCGCGCCGCAAGCCCGCACCGCAAGCACCGCAAGCCCGTCACCGCAAGCACCCGCAAGCCCGCACCGCAAGCCCGCACCGCAAGCACCGCAAGCCCGTCACCGCAAGCACCCGCAAGCCCGCACCGCAAGCCCGCACTGCAAGCCCGCGCCGCAAGCCCGCGCCCGCACCCGCCGACACCGGCACCGGCACGGCACCGGCGCCGGCGCCGGCATCGGAGATCCACTCGGGTTCAAGGAAACGGGGGTGTCGCCGGCGTGCGGACACCCCCGTTTCAAGGAACCCGAGTGGATCGAGCGGCAGTGCCGTTTCGGGCACGGGAACCGGTCAGAGGCGGCAGGCGTGGATGTTGGTGACGAGGATGGCGCGGGCGCCCAACTCGTACAGCTCGTCCATGATGCGGTGCACGTCGTCACGGAGCACCATCGCCTGCACCGCCACCCACCCCTCGCGGTGCAGCGGCGACACCGTGGGCGACTCGATGCCGGGGGTGAGCCCGCTGGCTCGTTCCAGCAGGCCGGCCGGCACGTCGTAGGCGAGCATCACGTAACGGCGGGCGACGAGCACCCCGTGCAGGCGGCGCAACAACTGCTCGGCCTGCGGGTGGGCCGGCGCGGCGGCGCGGCGGACCAGCACCGCCGAGGAGCGCAGCAGCGGCTCGCCGAACACCACGAGACCCGCCTGACGCAGGGTGGCACCGGTCTCCACGACGTCCGCGATGACGTCGGCGACGCCGAGGCGTACGGCGTTCTCCACCGCGCCGTCGAGGCGGATCACGTCGGCCTTGACGCCCACCTCACCGAGGTGCCGCTCGACCAGCCCGGGGTACGCGGTGGCGATCCGGTGCCCGCCCAGGTCCTGCACCGAGGCGATGTCGTCGGGGCGGGCGGCGAAGCGGAAGGTCGCCCGACCGAAGGCGAGGTCGACTACCTCTTCCGCCGGCGCGGCCGAGTCGATGAGCAGGTCCCGGCCGGTGATCCCGAGGTCGAGGTCACCGGACCCGACGTAGGTGGCGATGTCCTTGGGGCGCAGGTAGAAGAATTCGACGTCGTTGGCCTCGTCGCGGCAGACGAGGTCCTTGGGGTCGGTGCGCTGGCGGTAGCCCGCCTCGCGCAGCATCTGGGCGGCCGGCTCGGCCAGGGTGCCCTTGTTGGGAATGGCGACACGCAGCATGACGGGAGTGCTCCTTCGATCCGGATGGCGATCAACGGGTGGGGGCACTCACAGATGTCGGTAGACGTCCTTGAGGTCGAGACCACTGGCGAGCATGAGCACCTGGACCTGGTAGAGCAGTTGGGAGATCTCCTCGGCGGTGCGCTCCGGCCCCTCGTGCTCGGCGGCCATCCACGACTCGGCCGCCTCCTCGACGACCTTCTTGCCGATGAAGTGCACGCCCTTTTCCAGGGCGGCGACGGTGCCCGAGCCCGGGGTGCCGGCGGCGGCCTTGGCCTGCAGCTCGGCGAACAACTCCTCGAACGTCTTCACGGAACGCGATTCTTCCAGCCGCCGGGGCGGCCCCCCGCGTCCGGGTCCACCGGAATCCAGCAAGCGGACAATTCCCTACCAGCGCGGTGGGAAGATCTTCGATCGACGCCCATGGAGCTCTACGCTGTCGGCCATGGCCAGCAGCTCACGTCTCCTCGCGCTCACCCTCGCCGGTGCCGCCGTCGTCGCCACCGCCGGGTGCGCGCCACAGGAGGAGAAACCGAACCCGACTGTCACCGCGGCGCCGTCCTGCGCCAAGGACAGCCTGCCCACGCGTACGCCGGGCAAGCTCACCATCGCCACCGACCAGCCCGCGTACGAGCCGTGGTTCACCAAGGACAAGCCGGACAACGGCGAGGGCTTCGAATCCGCCGTCGCGTACGCGGTGGCGGAGAAGCTCGGCTACGCCCGCGCGGACGTCGCCTGGACCCGGGTCAAGTTCGACACCGCCATCGCACCCGGGCCGAAGAACTTCGACTTCGACATCAACCAGTTCTCCATCACCGAGGAGCGCAAGCGGGCTGTCGACTTCTCCGCACCGTACTACCTGGTGCGCCAGACGGTGATCGCGTTGAAGTCGTCCAAGATCGCGGGCCGGAAGTCGTTGGCGGACCTGCGGGACGCCCGGCTCGGCGCCCAGGTCGGCACCACCAGCTACCAGGCGATCACCGACGTGCTGAAGCCGACCCGGCAGCCGCAGGTCTACAACAGCAACGACGACGCCAAGAAGGCCCTGCAGAACGGGCAGATCGACGGTCTGGTGGTGGACCTGCCGACCGCCTTCTACATCACCGGCGCGGAGCTCACCGACGCGACGATCGTCGGGCAGGTGCCGCAGGTCGGCACGCCCGAGGCCTTCGGGTTGCTGCTTGACAAGAACTCGCCGCTGACCTCCTGCGTCACCGGCGCGGTCGGTCAGCTCAGCGAGGCGGGCACGCTCAAGCAACTGGAGCAGAAGTGGCTCGCGCAGGTGGCGGGGGCGGCCGAGCTGCGGTGACGCTCCTGGATCGGGTGCCGTCCGAGGCGCAGCTGCGGCGGTCGGCGTACCGGCGTCGGCAGACCGTCTACAGCGTGGTCGTCGCGGCGGCCTCCACGGCGGCGCTGGGCACGCTACTCGTCGTCGCAGTGACCGGCGCACCGGGTTGGGACCGGGTCCGGCAGTCGTTCCTGGACCCGGCGATCGCCCGGGACGCGCTGCCGGCGGTGCTGGGCGGGCTCTGGCTCAACGTCCGGCTGCTTGTCTGCTGTGCGGTCGGCGCGCTGCTGCTCGGGCTGGTGATCGCGGTGCTGCGGACGTTGCGCGGTCCGCTGTTCTTTCCGGTCCGGGCGCTGGCCGCCGGCTACACCTACACCTTCCGCGGGCTGCCGCTGATCATCGTGCTCTACCTGCTCACCCTCGGTGTGCCCGGCCTGCGGTTGCAGGGCATGCCGCCGGTGCTGGTGCTCGGCGGTCTCGCGTTGGTCCTCACCTACGGCGGTTACCTCGCCGAGGTGTTCCGGGCCGGCATCGAGTCGGTGCATCCCAGCCAGCTCGCGGCGGCCCGTTCCCTGGGCCTGAGCTACCGGCAGACGATGCGGCACGTGGTCCTGCCGCAGGCCGTGCGCCGGGTGGCGCCACCGCTGCTCAACGACGTGGTGGCGTTGCAGAAGGATGTCGGGCTGGTCTCGCTCGCCGGGCCGATCGACGCGGTCCGGGCCGCCCAGATCGCCACCGCCCAGTCGTTCAACTACACGCCGTACATCGTCGCGGGGGTGCTCTTCGTGCTGCTCGCGATCCCGCTGATCGCGGTCACCGACTGGGTGACGCTGCGGGCGGCCCGCCGACAGTCGGGAGGCTGACCATGGCGCTGCTGCGCTGCCGGGGTCTGCGCAAGGAGTTCGCGGGCACCGTCGTCCTCGACCAGCTCGACCTGACGGTCGCCGAGCATCAGGTGGTCGCGCTGATCGGCGCCTCCGGTTCGGGTAAGTCCACCCTGCTGCGCTGCGTGAACCTCCTGGACGAGCTCGACGACGGCACCATCGAGCTGGACGGGGAGGACATCTCCGGTCCGCGGGTGGACGCCGACCGGGTCCGTCGGCGGATCGGGATGGTGTTCCAGGCCTACAACCTCTTCCCGCACCTGAGCGTGTTGGACAACATCACCCTCGCGCCGCGGCGGGTACACCGGCGGGCCCGGGCGGAGGCGGAGGCACAGGCCCGGGAGTTGCTCGACCGGGTGGGTCTCGGCGCCCGGGCGGACGCCTACCCGGATCGGCTCTCCGGCGGGCAGCAGCAGCGGGTGGCGATCGTGCGGGCACTCGCGAACTCACCTCGACTGATGCTGCTCGACGAGATCACCTCCGCGCTGGACCCGGAACTCGTCGGCGAGGTGCTGGCGCTGATCCGCGATCTGAAGGCCGACGGCATGACAATGGTGCTGGCCACCCACGAGATGGGCTTCGCCCGTGAGGTCGCCGACCAGGTCTGTTTCCTCGACGCCGGGCGGGTCGTCGAGAGCGGCCCGCCGGAGCAGGTGCTCGGCGAGCCGACCCAGCCCCGGACCCGGCAGTTCCTGCACCGGATCATCGAGGCTGGCCGGCTCTGAACCTGGCCACCGAGGAAGCCGGCCACCGGGGGAAGCTGGCCCACCGAGGGAAGCCGGCCCACGAGGAAGCGGGCCGCCGTGGAGCCGGCCGCCCGTGCCGCCGCGTCAGCCGCCGAAGCCGACCCGCTGGGCGTTGCCCGCCGCCACCGTGCGCACGGCCAGCGCGGCGTCGAGCGCGGCCACTGTCGCGGCCCAGCCCTTGTCCTCGGCCGAGCCGGGCAGACCGGCCCGGTCGCGGGCCTGCTCGATGGTCTCCACTGTCAGCACCCCGTGCGCCACTGGCTTGCCCTCGTCAAGCGCGACCCGGGTCAGCCCGTCGGTCACCGACCGGCAGACGTAGTCGAAGTGGGCTGTGGAACCACGGACCACGACGCCGAGCGCGACCACCACGTCGCAGCGGCGCGCGAGGGCCTGGGCCACCACCGGCAACTCGACCGAGCCGGCGACCCGTGCGACGACGGACCGCGCGCCGCAGGCCTCGGCTGCGGCAACGGCCCGCTCCAGCATGTGATCAGTCAGGTCACCGTGCCAGCGGGCGGCCACGATCCCGACGGTAAGCCCCGCGGCGTCCACCGCGTCGACTCCCGGCTCACCGAAACCCGCCATCGTCATGCTCCGATCTCGTCGTTGGCGACCGGACGCCCCAGCGGCGCCTCGGACACCTCGTCCAACTCGTCAAGCAGGTGACCCATCCGGTCCCGCTTGGTGCGTAGGTAGCGCATGTTCTCCGGGTGCGCGCCGACCGGCAGCCCCTCCCGGCCGGTGATGGTCAGCCCGTACCCCTCCAGCCCGGCCCGCTTGGCCGGGTTGTTGGTCAGCAGGCGCATCGAGCGCACCCCGAGGTCGTAGAGGATCTGCGCGCCGGTGCCGTAGTCGCGGGCGTCAGCGGGCAGGCCCAGGTCGAGGTTCGCGTCGACGGTGTCGCGGCCCAGGTCCTGCAACTGGTACGCCTGCAGCTTGTGCAGCAGGCCGATGCCGCGCCCCTCGTGTCCGCGGACGTAGAGGACCACGCCCCGGCCCTCCCGGCCGACCCGGGCCAGCGCGGCGTCCAACTGCGGTCCGCAGTCGCAGCGCAGCGAGCCGAACACGTCCCCGGTCAGGCACTCGGAGTGCACCCGGACCAGCACGTCCTGGCCGTCGCCGAGGTCACCGAGCACCATCGCGACGTGTTCGGCCGGGTCGTGCGCGGTGCGGTAGCCGAGCGCCCGGAACACGCCGTGCCGGGTGGGCATCCGGGCGTCCGCGACCAGCTCGACCTGTTTTTCGGTGTGCCGCCGGTAGGCGATCAGGTCGGCGATGGTGATCAGCGTGAGGCCGTGCTCGGCGCAGAACTTCTCCAGGTCCGGCACCCGCATCATGGTGCCGTCGTCGTTCACCAGCTCGCAGAGGACGCCGGCCGGGCGAAGCCCCGCGAGCCGGGTCAGGTCGATGGCCGCCTCGGTGTGCCCGGGGCGGCGCAGTACCCCGCCCTCACGGGCACGCAGCGGCACCACGTGCCCGGGTCGCGCGAGGTCCGTCGGTTTGGTGCCCGCACCGGCCAGCAGCCGGATGGTGTGCGCCCGGTCGGCAGCCGAGATGCCGGTGCTGATCCCCTCCCGGGCGTCCACTGTCACCGTGTAGGCGGTGCCGCGCCGGTCCTGGTTGGTGTGGTGCATCGGCGGCAGGTCGAGGCGGTCGGCCTCGCTCTCGATCAACGGCACGCAGACGTACCCGGAGGTGTAGCGCACCATGAACGCCATCAGCTCCGGCGTGGCCAGCTCGGCCGCGAAGATCAGGTCGCCCTCGTTCTCCCGGTCGGCGTCGTCGATGACGACGACCGGCCGACCGGCCGCGATCTCCGCGACCGCCTGCTCGATATCCCCGTAGCTGGTCACGCGACGGCCTCCGTGTAGATGGGACGGACGGCGGACGGCCGGGAGGCCCGCGAGGTGCGCCACCAGGCGGCGAAGCCCCAGGCGCACAGCGCGCCGTAGATCAGGTACATGACCGCCGACGGGTAGAACCCGCCGCGCAGCAGCAGCGGCACGCCTACCGCGTCCACAGCGATCCAGAGCAGCCAGAACTCCACCCAGCCGCGGGCCATGCCGTACGTGGCCAGCAGGCTGCCGGTGAGGATCCAGGCGTCCGGCAGCGGACCCCACGAGCCCAGTGCCTTGAGCACCGGGTACGCCGCGGCGGTGCCGACCACGGCGGCCAGCAGCAGCATCAGCCGCTCCCGTCCGGTGGCCCAGCGGGGGACGACCGCCGCCTGCCCCGCGTCGGCGCGACGGTTGCGCTGCCAGCGCCACCAGCCGTACACGCTGACCGCGAAGAAGAACACCTGCCGGCCGGCCTGCCCGTACAGGTCGTGCTCCTGCGGGGTGGTGAACACCCCGCCGAGGAAGACGGTGAGCAGCAGCGCGTTACCGATCATGCCGACCGGCCACGCCCAGACGACCCGGCGCAGCCCGAGCAACGCGGAGAACAACCCGAACGCGTTGCCGACGATCTCCCGCACCAGCACCGGCGAGCCGGCCACCTGCACCTGGGCGTCCAGCAGCCAACCGAGGGGACCCATCAGGCCACCCCGCCGCTGATCGGGGCCGCCCCGCGAGTGTCGGCGAGCCGGTCGCCGAGCAGCCGCTCGACGTACTTGGCAAGCACGTCCACCTCCAGGTTGACCGGGTCGCCGACGCCCTTGGCACCGAGCGTGGTCAGGTTGAGCGTGGTCGGGATCAACCCGACGCTGAACTCGTCGGCGCCCACCTCGGCCACGGTGAGCGAGACGCCGTCGATGGTGATCGACCCCTTCTCCACCACGTAGCGGGACAGCGCGGCGGGCAGTCGGAACCGCACGGTCTCCCACTGCTCGGCCGGTTCCCGGGAGATCAGCTCGCCCACCCCGTCGACGTGCCCCTGCACCAGGTGCCCGCCGAGCCGGCTGCCGAGGGCGGCGGCCCGCTCCAGGTTCACCGGGTCGCCGACGCTCAACGCGCCGAGCGCGGAGCGGCGCAGCGTCTCCCCCATCACGTCGGCGGTGAAGACCCCGTCGCTGACCTGCACCACGGTCAGGCAGACGCCGTTGACGGCGATCGAGTCGCCGTGCCGGGCGTCGGACGTGACGAGCGGACCACGCACGGCGACGAGCGCCGAATCGCCAGCCGTCGCGGTGACCCGGACGATCTCGCCCAACTCCTCGATAATGCCGGTGAACATGTCAGCCCTCCCTTTTTCGGGGCAAAGCGGTGATCCGGAGATCTGGACCGATCTGCGTAACGTCGACGAACTCCAGATCGATGGCCTCGGCGATGGTGGTCACTCCCGCGTCGACCAGGGCGGTCGGGCCGGCGCCGAGCAACCGGGGCGCGACGTAGGAGACGATCTTGTCGATCAGGCCGGCCCGCAGGAACGCGCCGGCCAGTCGGGGGCCGCCCTCCAACAGCACCGCGCGGACTCCCCGCTGGTGCAGCGCCGCGAGCAGCGCCGGCAGGTCGACACGGCCGTCCGGGTCCGCGCCGACCTCCTCGGCGGTCGCGATCCAGGTCCGCGCGGCGCCGTCGCGGACCCGGGCGTCAGCGGGGGTACGCCCCGAGCTGTCCACGACCACCCGCAGCGGCTGCCGGATGGCGAGGCTGCCGTCGCGCAGGTTGCGGGCGGTCAACCGGGGGTCGTCGGCGAGCACTGTGCCCACCCCGGCGAGCACCGCGTCGACGGTGCCGCGCAGCGCGTGCACGTCCATCCGGGCCGCCTCCGAGGTGATCCACATGCTGGTGCCGTCCGCCGCGGCGGAGCGCCCGTCGAGCGTGGCGGCGTACTTCCAGATGACGTACGGCCAGCCGCGGCGCATCGAGGTCAGCCAGGCGACGTTGCCGGCCTCGGCCTCCTCGCCGCGTACCCCCAGGTCGACCTGGACCCCGGCGGCGCGCAGGGTGGCGGCGCCCCCGGACGCGACCGGGTTCGGGTCGGGCACGGCGATGACCACCCGGGCGACCCCGGCCTGGACCAGCGCGACACTGCAGGGACCGGTGCGCCCGGTGTGGTCGCATGGTTCCAGAGTGACGATCGCGGTGCCGCCCTTGGCGCGTCGCCCGGCCTGCGCCAGCGCGACGATCTCGGCGTGCGGTCCGCCCGCGTACGCGTGGAAGCCCTCACCCACGACCCGGCCGTCCTCGTCGAGCAGCACGCAGCCGACCACCGGGTTGGGACTGGTGGTGCCGAGCCCGCGTGCCGCCAACTCGATCGCACGCCGCATCGCCTCGTCGACGGAGACGCTGGCCATCGCCCTGCCCTGCCCTCTCACTCGCCGGTCCGCGCGGGCGGTCTGGGAGGCGGTGGCCATGGGGCCACGGGCAGGCGGTGGCGGATCCCGGGAACGGCACAGCCGCCCCCGGAGGGTCGGCGCGGCACGCTGAAGCCAGCGGCCGGCTCGGACCCGTCCGTCCCGCGCGCTGTCTCCCATCCGGACTGTCTGGGTGCGGACGAACCGCTCCCAACCGTCGGCCCCGGATTTTCACCAGGTCCACCGGACGACAGAGCCGTCCGGGTCGCGGGCTGACCACGGTTGGACCGTGGATCACCGCCGGTTCGGAATTTCACCGAGTCCCGCCAGCGCGTGGTGGGTACAGGGCAGTCTTACACGCCGACGGGGGTCCGTCGCCACCCCGGCGAGCTACTTCACAGCGCCGTCATGCTCACGTGACACCACGGCGCCGGTCCACCGCGACGTACGACCCCGGTTGGCTCTTGGCGACAGTCTTCATTTCCGAGGCCACCGCGATCACCTCAAGGGGGTCGGTGAACCGCTTACCGGCGTCGGAGAGGGACACCCCGATGGAGAGCGTGACGAGGGCGGCGCGCCGGATGTTGCCGCGCCGGTCCTTCAGCTCGACGAAGCCGCGCTCCCGGTCGGTCGGGTCGTAGAGCGTGTCGGCGGCGTTCTCGAAGTCCACCACCGCCCGGGAGGTGAGCGGGCGGACCTGGTCGGGGGCGCAGACGATGACGAAGTCGTCACCGCCGACGTGGCCCAGGAAGGCCGGCGGCAGTCCGACACCCACCACCGCCCGGTGCAGGCTGCGGGCCAACGCGGAGATGAAGTCGTCGCCCCGGACGAAGCCGTACCTGTCGTTCACGCTCTTAAACCGGTCGATGTCGACGTAGCCGACGGCGTAGTCCACGCCCTGTCGCACCCGGTCGCTGATCTCCCGCCGGATCCGGCTGTTGCCGGGCAGCCCGGTGAGCGGGGAAACCTCCCGGAACTCCTTGTTGCGGCGCAGCGTGGACGAGACCCGGGCCACCAACTCGGCGGTGTCGAACGGCTTGACCAGGTAGTCGTCCGCGCCGGCGCTGAGCCCGTGCACCTTGTCGACTGTCATCCCCTTGGCCGTCAGCATGATCACCGGCAGCGCGGAGGTCATCGGGTCGGCGCGCAGCCGCCGGGTCAACTCCAGCCCGTCGACGCGGGGCATCATGAGGTCGACCACCGCCAGGTCCGGGCGCTGACGTTCGATGAGCTCCAGGGCCTCCTGGCCGTCGCTGGCGTGGATCACGTCGAAGCCGTGCAGCCGCAGGTTGAACTCGACGAAACGAGCGATGTCCTCGTCGTCGTCGACGACGAGGATGATGTCCTTGCGGTCGACCTCGGGCTCCACCTCAGTCCCCGGCAGCCGCGCGTTCCGCAAGCGCCCGCAGGTGTCGTACCGCCTCCGCCGGGTCGGCGGCGCCGTACACGGCGGTGCCGGCCACGAACGCGTCGGCGCCGGCGGCGGCGGCCTGCTCGATGGTGTCCGCGGCGATCCCGCCGTCCACCTCGATGCGCAGCTCCAGATGCCCGGCCGAGACGTGCCGGCGGGCGGCACGCACCTTCTCCAGCAACTGCGGAATGAACCGCTGCCCACCGAAGCCGGCCTTGATCGTCATGATCAGCAGGGTGTCGAAGCTGGGCAGCAGGTCCAGGTACGGCTCGATCGGGGTGTCCCGGTCGATGGCCAGGCCGGCCTTCGCGCCCGCCGAGCGCAGGTCCTTGGCCAACGCCACCGGGTCGTCGGCCGCCTCCGCGTGGAAGGTGACGTTGTACGCCCCCGCGTCGGCGTAACCGGGGGCCCACCGGCGCGGATCCTCGATCATCAGGTGCACGTCGAACGGCATCGCGGTGACCGCCCGCAGGCTCTGCACCACCGGCAACCCGATGGTCAGGTTCGGCACGAAATGGTTGTCCATCACGTCGACGTGCAACCAGTCCGCGGCGTCCTCGACGGCACGGACCTCTTCGGCGAGGCGGGCAAAATCGGCGGCCAGGATGCTCGGCGCGACGATCGGCGGCGGTACGGTCACGGGGCCAGTGTACGAACGCGGTCAGCCGTCACTCCCATCGCGGCACCAAGTCCGACGCGTTGTGATGCGACAGTGACCAGTGGTGCAGAATGAGGCGCTCCGGACCGGCGAATCCGGACGAACAGACATGAGTGGCTGGCCGATCGACGGAAACGCGACGACACTCCAAGCCGGACGGTGCCGAAAGGGCCCACGGCCGCCGGAGTCTCGTCGCGGGGCGCGGTGACCGGCCGCCAGTTCCCGGAAGGGCGGACGATGCGACGGTGGCTTCCAGCTCTGGTGCTGGCCGGCGTCACGACGATGCTGCTGGCCGGCTGCGCGCCGGCTCGCGGCGCGGACGGTGATCTCACCGACGACTGGCCGGTGCTGCGGGACCCCACGCCGTTCACCCCCGCCACCGACACCTGCCTGCCCCGGATCACCACGGTCGTGCAGGCCAGCACCTACGAGACTGTCGACTGCGCCCGCAACCACCTGGCCGAGGCCATCCACGTCGGCACCTTCGTCGGGCCCGACGCGCTCACCGAGACCCGGCCGGCGCCCGGCTCGCCGGCGCTGCGCACGGCCCGCGCCGAGTGCGACCAACGGGCCCGGGAGGTGCTCGGCGGCGACTGGCACACGGCCCGGCTCACGCTGTCCCTGGCGCTGCCGTCGACACCGGCCTGGGCCGGTGGCGCGCGCTGGTTCCGCTGCGACCTCAGCGAGACCGGCAGCATCGACAACACCCGCCCGGTGAACCGCACCGGCAGCCTGCGCGGCGCGTTGATCGGCGACAGCCCGCTCACCCACCGCTGCTTCGACCCCAAGCTGATCGGCGACAACCTCAACTACATGGCGCCGGTGCTCTGCACCGAGCCGCACCGCGCCGAGTTCGTAGGCGTCTACCAGGAACGGGACACCAGCTGGGCGGAGTTCACCGGCTCCGCCGCGCAGTCACACCAACGCTGCATGGCACTGATCGCCGCGTACGCGGCAGTGCCGAACAACAAGGACCTGCCGTACCGGGCCGGGTCCATCTACTACCCGCCGTCGCAACGGGAGTGGGAGGAGGGCGACCGTGGGGTGCGCTGTTTCCTGTGGAGCGACGACCGCAAACTCACCCGCTCGATGCGCGGCGCCGGCCCCGAGGGACTGCCGGCCATCTGAACGTCGGTGCCGTATGCTGCTGCGCCGTGGCGCTACCGACCGGCGGGGTCCGGCTGGGGGCCACAGTGGCGGGAGGTCAGGGATGCGACGGTGGTGGGCGGCGTACGCCGGGGGTGCGGCCCTGGCCCTGGTACTGGCCGGGTGCAGCGCACCCGCCGGGATCGACAGTGACCTCGTGGACGACTGGCCGGCGCCGGTCGCGGCGCAGCAGTTCGTGCCCGCCGCCGACGTGTGTCACCTGACCTCGCAGCAGGTCGGCTTCCTGACCGGTTACAACCCGACGCCGTGCACCGACTCGCACCTGGTGGAGACCATGCACGTCGGCACGCTCACCGGCCCGAACGCCGAGCCGGGCGCGCCCCCGCAGCCCGGCTCGGCGGGCATGCGGGCCGCGCAGGCGGGGTGCGACACGGAGGTCAACAAGGCGGTCGGCGCCGACTGGCGTTCCGGCCGGCTCGGCCTGACCGTGGTGCTGCCGTCGCCGCAGGCGTGGCTGGGCGGTGCCCGCTGGTACCGCTGCGACGTCAGCGAGATCGCCAGCATCGACGACACCACCGCCGGCGAGCGCACCGGCAGCCTGCGGGGTGCGCTGTCCGGCGCGGCATCGCTTGCGTACCGCTGCTTCAACCCGAAGCTGGTCAAGGACGACATCGACGAGATGGTGCCGGTCGCCTGCACCGCCAAGCACCACGCCGAGTTCGTCGGGGTCTGGCAGGCCCCGGAGATCAGCTACGCCGAGTTTTCCCGCACCGTCAAGAAGACCCACCGGGCCTGCCAGACGATGATCGCCAGGTACGCCAAGGTGCCGGACAACTCCCAGCTCGAGTTCCGCGCCGGCACCATCTTCTACCAGCCGTACGAGGAGGAGTGGAAGAACGGCAACCGCGGCGTGCAGTGCTTCCTCTGGATCTCCGACCGGAACCTGACCCGCTCGATGCGCAACGCCGGCACCAAGGGACTCCCGGTCACCTGAGCAGCCCGCGCCCCGCGTCAGCCGCGCCGGAGGACGGCGAGGAACATCGCGTCGGTGCCGTGCCGGTGCGGCCAGAGCTGCACCGTCGGCCCGTCACCGAGCCCGGGCATGCCGGCCGGCAGCAGCGACCGGGCGTCGACGAAGTCCACAGCGACGCCGCTGCGGCGGGCCGCCTCGGTCACCGTCACGTGCGTCTCCACTGTGTGCGGCGAGCAGGTGACATAGGCGACCAGCCCACCCGGACGAACCGCCCGTAACGCCGCACCCAGCAACTCCCGTTGCAGCCGGGTCAGCGGCGGCAGGTCGGACGGCTGGCGGCGCCAGCGCGACTCCGGCCGGCGCCGCAGCGAGCCCAACCCCGTGCACGGGGCGTCCACGAGCACCCTGTCGAAGTGCTGCTCCGGCAGCTTCGGGTCGGCGCCGACGTCGCGGCCGTCCATGGCCAGCACGGTCACCGGCAGGTCGCGGGTGGCCAGGGAGACCAGCCGGGCGCGGTGCTCGGCCACCTCCACCGCTGTCACCCGCGCGCCACGCTGCGCGGCCAACGCGCCGAGCAGGCCGGCCTTGCCGCCCGGGCCGGCGCACAGGTCCAGCCACCGCCCGTCCGGGCCGTCCAGGGGCGCGTCGGCCAGGGCCGCGGCGACCAGTTGGGAGCCCTCGTCCTGGATGTGGGCGCGGCCGTCGACCACCGCCGGGATGTCGCCGGGCGCGCCGCCGGGCAGATAGACGGTGTACGGCGAGAAGGCGCCGGGCGCCCCGCCGACCTGGTCGGCCAGCTCGATCGGGTCGATCAGGCCGGGCCGGGCGCACAGGTGCACCGGGGGACGCTCGTTGTCCTCGATCAGGAGCCGGGCCGTCTCACCGAGATCACCGTCAAGCGCCTCGGAGAAGGCCCGCACGATCCACTGCGGATGGCTGTACGCCAACGACAGGTGCCCGACCGGGTCGGTCTCCGTCGGTGGGGCGAGTTTCGCCACCCAGGCGTCCGCGTCCCGGCTGGACACCTCGCGCAGCACCGCGTTGGCGAAGCCGGTAGCGCCCGGAGCCACCGAACGGACCAGGTCCACGGTCGACGACACCGCGGCGTGTGCGGGCACCCGGGTGTGCAGGAGTTGGTACGCCCCGAGCCGCAGCGCGTCGCGGACCGGCGGGTCGATCCGGGCCACGTCCCGGCCGGCGGCGTCGGTCAGGATCGCGTCCAGCGTGCCCAGGTTGCGCAGGGTGCCGTAGGTCAGCTCGGTGGCGAAGGCCGCGTCCCGGCCGAACAGCCCCTCCTCCCGCAGGATGATGGGCAGCACCAGGTTGGCGAACGCGTCGTCGCGGTGCACCGCGGCCACCGCTTCGTACGCCGCCCGGCGCGGGCGGTCGAGTGGTGGCCGGACCGGCCGGCGGTCCCCGCCACGACCGGCGGACGGGCCGGAGCGCGTCGGGCGGGTCCCCTCCGGGGCGGTCACGCGAAGTCCTCTCCGGTGCCGACCCGGACGCCGCGCGCCCAGTCGGTGGCGCCCATGGCCCGCTTGCCCGCGGCGCGAACCTCGCCGAGGCGCACCGGCACTGTCGCCGTACCGGCCAACACCCGGGACTTCTCCACAAGCAACTCCCCCGGCTTCAACTCGGGGCCGTCGGGCACCGGCACCACCGGGCCGAGCTTCACCCGTTCGCCCCGGAAGGTGGTCCAGCCGCCCGGGGCCGGCGTGCAGGCCCGGATGCGGCGGTCCACGGCGAAGGCCGGGTCAGCCCAGCGCACCCGCGCGTCGTCCACTGTCAGCTTCGGCGCCAGCGACACCCCGTCGGCGGGCTGCGGCTCGGCTCGGGCGGTGCCGTCGGCGATCGCGTCGAGCACCGCCACCAGCAGCCCGGCACCGGAGTCGGCGAGCCGGTCCAGCAGGTCACCGGAGGTGTCGGCGGCCCGGATCTCGTCGGTGAGGGTGCCGAAGACCGGGCCGGTGTCCAGACCCTGCTCCAACTGGAAGACGCTGGCCCCGGTCAGCTCGTCACCGTGCAGCACGGCGTGCTGCACGGGAGCGGCGCCGCGCCAGGCGGGCAGCAACGAGAAGTGCAGGTTGATCCAGCCGTGCCGGGGGATCTCCAGGGCGGCCGGCGGCACCAACGCGCCGTAGGCGACCACCGGGACGCAGTCCGGCGCCAGTTCGCGGAGCCGGTCGAGGAACTCGGGGTCGCGGGGGCGGGCCGGGGTGAGCACCTCGACGCCGTGCGCGTCGGCCCACTCGCCGACCGGCGAGCGGGACAGGCCACGCCCACGCCCGGCGGGCGCGTCCGGCCGGGTGACCACGGCGACCAGCTCGTGCCGGGAGGCGGCGACGGCGGCCAGGGCGGGAACGGCGACGGCCGGCGTACCGGCGAAGATCACCCGCATCGGGGTCACCGCCCCAGCCCGAACGGGTCGCTCAGGTGCGGGCTCAGCTTGACCGTCGGTGGGGCCGCCGCGTCGTACCAGTCGGCCTGACGGATCGCCTTCATGGCCTCCTTGCGCCCCTCCTGGTCAAGCCGGTCCAGGAACAGCACCCCGTCGAGGTGGTCGGTCTCGTGCTGGACGCACCGCGCCATCAGGCCGGTGCCGACGATCTGGACCGGGTCACCGAAGGAGCTGAAGCCCTTGGCGATGACATTCTGCCGACGCTTGGTGTCGAAGTAGAGCCCGGGGATCGACAGGCAGCCCTCCGGGCCGTCCTGCTCCTCCTCGTCGGGGAACTCGAGCACCGGATTGATCAGGTGCCCCAGCACGTCGTCGACGTCGAAGGTGAACACCCGCAGACTCACGCCGAGCTGCGGCGCGGCCAGGCCGGCGCCGTTCTGCTCACGCATCGTGTCGGTCAGGTCGGCGACCAGCCGACGCAGCTCGGCGTCGAAGGTGACCACCGGATCGGCCGGCGTGCGCAGCACCGGATCCCCAAACAGACGGATGGGCTGAACGGTCACGCGGGGTGGCTCCTTCGACAGGTGGACGGGCGGTGCCGTACCAGTCTACGGAGTGCCCGGGCGGACGCTGGCCGGCGTACCTCGATCGGCCACCGCCGGTGTGCCGAGCGTCACCGGTCGGCGGCCCGGCACCGGCCGAGCGTGCCCGGCGGCCGGCCCCTGACCGTCGGGCGCCCGGCCCTCGTGGGCGGGCGTCAGCCCGGGGTCGCGTCGCCGGCCGCCGCCCGGTTCAGCAGGTCACGCACCCGCTCGATGTCGGGGTGGCCGAGGTCGTCGAGGATGCCCAGGGCCCGCCGCCAGGTGCGTACGGCACCGGCCGTGTCCCCCGACGCGTGTCGACTCTCACCGAGCCGGGACAGGGTGTCCGCCTCGTCGTAGCGGTCACTGATCCGCCGGTACAACCCGAGCGCCCGCTGGTAGCAGCGAATCGCCGCGCGGTGGTCGTTGAGCCGGGCGTGGATGAAGCCGAGGCTGTCCCAGGTGTTCGCCTCACCGTGTCGGTCGCCGCTCGGACGCAGCAGTGCCAACGCCTGCTCGCAGTGCGCGAGCGCGGGCCCGTACTGGCCGAGCTGGGCGTGCGCCCAACCGACAGCGTTGCGGGCGCTGGCCTCCCCGGCCGGGTGGCCGGCGGCCCGGTACAACGCCAGCGCCCGCTGGCCGTGGTCGAGGGCTTCGGCGTACCGGCCGAGCCCGTCGAGCATCGCGCCGAACGCCCGGTGGGTACGCGCCTGCCCGGTGTGGTCACCCAGCGCCTCGAAGATCACCAGGGCCTGCCGGTAGTTGCGGGCCGCCTCGTCCACGTTGCCCAGCCGGGAGAGCACCCGGGCCAGGTCGCGGTGGGCGTTCGCCTGCCCGAGCCGGTCGCCAGCCTGCCGTGCCCCGGCCAGGGCGGCCCGCTGGGCGACGGCCAGGTCCGTCCACCGCCCCCGACGTTGCAGGAAGTCCACCAGTGTCCAGGCCAACTGCCAGGCGTGGCCGTCGAACCCGGCACGTCTCGCGTGGGCGACGGCCGCCAGCAGCACCGGGTACTCGACGGTGAACCAGGTGAGCGCCTGACCGTGGTTGGTGATCTCCTCCGGCTGCACGCCCGGTGGGGCGTCGGCCAGGGTGACCGGGTCCCGCCCCGGTTGCAACAGCAGCGCGGCCGCGTGCGCGGTGTGCAGGTAGTGGTCCAGCCCACGCCGGATCGCGGCCCGCCGGGCCTGCGCCGGTTCGAGGCGTTCGGCCAGCTCCGCCGCGTACGCGCGGAGCAGGTCGTGGGCGCCGAACCGGCCGGGGGCCTGCTCGGTGACCAGGTGGGCGTGGGCCAGCTCCGCCAGCAGTCGAGGCACCTGGCCCCGGGGCAGCCCGGCCAGGCTGGCCGCCGCGGCGACCCCGATCTCCGGCCCCGGATGGCAGCCGAACAGCCGGAACAGGCGCGCCGCCGCAGGCGTCAGGCTCCGGTACGACCAGGAGAAGACCGCCTGCACGTCGCTGCCGGCGTCGCCACCGTCGAACGAGTCCAGCGGGTGCGGGGCCTCGCGCAGCTCGTCGGCGAGGGCGGCCAGGCCGAAGGCGGGATTCGCCGCGCCTCTGGCGGCGAGCACCGCGAGCGCCAGCGGCAGCCGCGCACACCGCTCGATTATCTCGTCCACCGCGTCCGGTTCGGCCGCCAACCGGTCCGCGCCGAGCCGCCGGGCCAGCAGTTGCCAGGCCTCGACGGGGTCGAGCAGGCCGACGCCGATCGGCCGGGCGCCGTCGGCGGCGATCAGACCGGCGAGCCGGTTGCGGCTGGTGACCAGGACCAGGCAGCTCGGGCTGCCGACCAGCAGGGGGCGGACCTGGTCGACGTCGCGGGCGTTGTCGAGCAGCACAAGCATCCGGCGGCCGGCGAGCAGACTGCGGTAGAGGCCCACCTGCGCGGACAGGTGGGTGGGGATCCGTTCGGGCGGCACCTCGAGGGCCTCCAGGAATCCCCGGACCGCCTCGACGGCTGTCACCACCGCTCCGGAGGAGTCGAACCCGCGCAGGTCGACGTAGAGCTGGCCGTCCGGGAAGCGGTTGGCGACCCGGTGCGCCCAGTACACCGCCAGCGTCGTCTTGCCGACCCCGGCCGTGCCGGACAACGTCATGACGGTGGCCGCCGCCGGGTCGCCGTCCCCGGGCCCGGCGGAGCTGGCGCACGCGGCATCGAGTTCGGCGAGCTGGGCGGCCCGCCCGACGAAACCCGGAAGCGCCGGGGGCAGTTGGCGCGGCACCGGGAAGCGGGCCGAGGGCGTACCCGGGCGGGGACCGCCGGCCCTGGCCCGACCGGCACCGGCGCTCGCCCGTCCGGTGGTCGCGTGGTCCCGGTTCGGGCCTCGACGGTGCTCCTCGACCCGGTCCCGGGCCGTGGCCAGCACGCCCTGCTCGGCCGGGGTTGCCCCGAGCAGCCTGATGAGGGCGTCGAACCGCTCCGGCGGAGGCAGGATGTTGCCGGCGAAGTACTCCCCGATGATCCCCCGCGACCAACCGGTCTTCGCGGCCAGTTGCCGGTAGGTCAGCTGGGTCTCGCCCTGCTGTCGGGCCTCCCGACGGCGCAACTGGCGCAGCAACCCGGCCAACTCCTGGAGGGTCTGCGCCTCAGCCGCGCCGCGGGCCACCTCGAACGCCGCGGGCGATCCCGGTGCCGCCGATCGGACGAGAGGTACCCGTTGGTCGGACATGCGGCTCCCACCCCCCGGTCACCCGGCCCCCCGGATGCGCACGGGCAGGCTAATTCCGCCGCCGCGCCGATCGATAGGTGAGCGCCGATGTCTGACAGTTCCATCCCGGAGGGTGGAACGTCCGGCGCTGTCCGGCGGTGTCCAGCCCCGTCCAGGATGCCCCGCGCGGTGCCGACCTCCCATGCCACCGTCCTGGCTGCGGGGTCGACCCGCTCCACACACCCCTGGGGGAAGAGGTACTGATGATCCGTCCACATCTGACCGTCCGGCGGTCCCCGTCGCTGCTGCGTCGCGCCGCCGTCGCCGCGTTCGGCCTCGCGCTGCTGGTCACGGGGGTGGCCGCCGCACCGGCCGCCGCCGCACCGGCCGCACCGGCGGGCAAGGCTGCCAGCGCCGGGTCGTTCGTCGACAGCACGCCCGTGCCCGGTGGCTTCGCCTCCTGGTCGGAGCTGCTCCGACTGCAGCAACGCATGAACACCGCCGCCGCGCGGATCACCACAGTGGCCGAGCGCAGCGCCAGCTCCGGCTTCGCCGGTATCGTCGCCGATCCCACCAATCGGGAGCTCCAGGTCTACTGGAAGGGTGAGCCGCCAGCCAACGTGGTGGCCGTCGCTCGGGCCACAGTCGCGACCCGGGTGCTGTCCGCCCCGTACACCCAGCGGGAGCTGATGGCCGCGGCCGACCGGCTGCGGGCCAAGGTCGGCGACAAGATCACCACGGTCGGCCCGCGCGCCGACGGTGCCGGCCTGCTGGTCGGCACGCAGAGCGGGCTGCTCGGGGCGGCGGCCCTGGCCGGCGTGCCGGTGACGGTGCAGACCGGGGTCGCCGCCTCGCCGGCGACCAGGTGGGACGACAGCCCGCCGTGGTGGGGCGGCGCCGCGTGGCGCAACACCGCCAACGGCGGTGGTTGCTCAACCGGCTTCGGGGTCTACCAGGCCGGCGTGACGCGGGTGCTCTCCGCCGCGCACTGCGCCAACCTCAACGTCCTGGCGACCGACCCGACCGGGCAGACGATCGGCACCGTCACCGCCCGCAACGTCGGCACCGACACCCTGCTGCTCAACGGCAGCGGCGGTGGCCGGGTCTTCAACAACAGCACGAACGCGGCCGGTCAGGTGGTCAGTGAGTTCAGCAACCAGGTGATCGGCGCGTCGGCCAGCCAGGTCGGCAACTGGGTGTGCACTTCTGGCGCCTACTCCGGAACCCGCTGCTCGATCCAGGTGAAGGCCCGCAACCTCTGCATCAACGTGCAGAACTTCGGCCAGGTCTGCGGTCAGGTGCAGGCGGAGAACACCACCTTCACCAACGCCGTCGGCCAGGGCGACAGCGGCGGCCCGGTGGAGATCGTGAACGCGGCGAACACCCTCCAGGTCTGGGCCACCGGCACCAACACCGCCATCGACAGCGCGAACACGTCAACGGCCTGCACCGGCTACGTCCCCACCGGTCGGATCTGCGCCTGGCGGTTCTACTACGAGGACATCTTCTCCGGCATGGCCGGCGTCGGCGCCTCGGGAGTGGTGCTCGGCTGAGGCATCGCTCGACACGATCGGACAGGTGGTCGGGCCGGCGCGCACCCCGCGTGCCGGCCCGGCCGCACGCTCGGCTCAGGCGCCGACGGCCGGATCCCCGGCGAGCACCGCGTCACCACGCAACAGCGCGGGCTCGGGCGGCGGCAGCTGGATCTTGTGCGCCGCCTCCCAGTCGTAGACCAGGCCGGGGCGCACCTGGGCGGCGAAGTAGTCGATCGCCGTCATCCCGCCCACGACCGGCTCGTCGACCTCGGCGACCAGTTGGGCGGGGACCAACGAGAAGCCGCTCTGCAGGGCGGCGCTGAGCCGGCGGTGACCGTCGACGACGAAGAAGTACTCGCCGGTGAACCCGATCTTCAACGGTTCGAGCCCCTCACCGCCGGCCTCGGCCACGTCGCCGACGAAGTCGGTGTCCCACAGGCCCCGCAGGGTGGAGATGTCCTCGGTCGGGTAGACGCGGGCCGGGTCCAGCAGCAGCAGCGGCGGCCCGTCGCGCAGCACCTCGGCGCCGAGCGTCCCCTGGTACGCGGCGACGATGTGCTCGATCACCTCGGCCGCGGTCGCCCGGGTGGTGTCGCAGATCAGGTCGTAGTTACGCAGTCGGGCCTTGTCCACGCCGTACCGGATGATGAACCGGCTGCGCTCGCTCGCGCTGCGTTCCCGCAGCTTGGCCTTCGCCTCGTCCAGGGAGGCGTAGCTCTCCGCCGGCCCGGACGGCCGGGCGAGCACCCGGCGGGCCGCCTCACCCGGCTCGGTGATCATGTGAACCTTGAGCGCGTCGGTGAAGAAGTGCCAGGCCAGCCGGGAATCCATGATCAGGCGCTCACCGGAGGCGGCGATGTCCCGCTGGAGCTGATCGACGTAGCCGTCGACGGCCTGGTCCAGCTCGGCGTGCAGATTGAGCTGGAGCGCGGTCATCTGCCGCTGCTGCGCCATCTCCCGGTAGAGGTCTCCGACACTGACCCGGCGCATGCCGAGCCGCTTGGCGATCTCGACCGACACGGTGCTCTTGCCGCTGCCGAGGTCGCCGTTGAAGACGATCGATTGTCCAACGGTCACGACTGGTCCACCCCTGCTCACCGGCTCAAAGAAATCATCGACTTCGCGTCCGACCGACGCGTTCCCGCAATCGTCGGGCCATCCTGCGGCGGCCCCCAGCACGGCGCCTGTGACGCTCCGTCGCGACCTGGAGCCGTCGTACGCCTTGGCATGACGGGCGATGCTACCACCTGATCGCCACCGCTTTGTCGGACGCGGTGTGCGAGGGCCAGCCACGCGGGTCGGCACCGCCGCCACCGGAACCGCCCGAAACTCCTCAGAACAGGCTGAGCGGATCGACCTGGAGACGAACCGGGTCGGCGGCCTTGCGGGCGGTCCGCGCGCCGGCGGCCGAGTGCAGCGCCTCGGCGAGCGCGGCAGCCCGAGCCCGGGGCACCCGGACCAGCATCCGTTCCCGGCCCTCCTCGGCCGGAACCGGCCCGAGCACCTCGGCGTCGTCGGGCAGCCGGGCCGCGGCGAGCAGGTCGGCCACCGCCTCGGCCGGGCCGGTGAGGCTCGCCATCCGGACGGCCGGCGGGAAGCCCAACTCGCGACGCTCGGCCAACTCCCGGCCGGCGAACCAGGCCGCGTCCCAGCGCAGCAGCGCCTGCACCGGGGCGAGGGCGCCGTCGGCGACCACCACCACCCGGCCGGTCGGGGCCGGCCGGGCCAGCGCCGCCGCCGCCTGCCAGCGGCGCAGCGCCTCCTCCCCGGCCCGCAGGTCGGCCCGGGTCAGCAGGGCCCACGAGTCGAGCAGCAACACCGCGCCGTAGCCCCCCTCGGCGACCGGCTCGGCACCGGGCGTCGTCACCACCACTGCCGCGCCGCCGGGCACGTCGGTGAGCACCTCCTCGCGCCCCGAGGTGCGCACCGGCACGCCGGGGAACGCCCGACCCAGCTCCTCGGCGGTCCGCCGGGCACCGGTCACCGCGGCCCGCAGCCGCCGCCCACCGCACTGCGGGCAGGCGTACGCGGCGGCCACCCGGGCGCACCACCGGCAGGACGGGGTGCCGCCGGCCGAGGGCAACGCGAGCGGCCCGGAGCAGTGCGCACAGCGGGCCGGGGTGCGGCACTCCGCGCAGGAGATCGACGGCAGGTAGCCACGTCGGGGCACCTGCACCAGCACCGGCAGATCCTGCCGGAGGGCGTCCCGGGCGGCCGTCCACGCCAGGCTGGGCAGTCGGGCGGTGGCGGCTCCCGGGTCGCGGGCCAGTTGCGGGTCGTCGCCGGTCGGCGCGATGGCCGGGATCCGGGCCCGCACGGTGGCCCGGTCGGCGACCACCTCCCGCGCCCAGCCGGTCTCCAGCAGCAGTTGCGCCTCGGCGGTGCGGGCGTACCCGCCGACCAGCACGCCGGCCTCGGCGAGCTGGCCGCGGGTGAGCAGCACATCGCGGGCGTGCGGGTAGGGCGACCGGGGTTCGGAGTGCAGGTCGTCACCGTCGTCCCAGATGGCGACGAGGCCGGGCCGGTGCACCGGGGCGAACATCGCCGCCCGGGTGCCGATCACCACCGGCACCTGCCCACGGCGGGCGGCCAGGAACGCCCGGTAGCGGCGGGCCGGCCCGAGCGCGGCGGAGAGGCTGACGTGCCGTCCCGGGCCGAGCACGCCGGTGAGCGCGGCGTCCAGCCGATCGAGGTCGCGGGCGTCGGGTACCACGACCACCGCGCCCCGCCCGCCGGCGACGGTGGCGGCAACCGCGTCGGCGTACCGGGCCGCCCAGTCCTCGCCGGGCAACGCCGACCAGACCGCGCGGGGCGCCCGACCGTCGGTGAGCGCCCGCAGCAGCGCCGGGCCGGTCGGGTAGTCCCGCCACCCGCGCGGGTCGACAGCGGGCCCGGCCGCGCTGTCCGCCCCGGGGGCCGGCTGCTCGCCGCGGGGCTCCTTCTCGACCCGGGCGTGCCGGGGTGGGACGGCGAGCCGGAGCACGTCGGCGAGGCTGCCCGCGTACCGGTCGGCGACCGCCCGGGCCAGCCGGGCGATCTCGGGCGCCAGCACCGGCTCCGGCGAGACGACCTTCTCCAGGTACGCGAGCCGGCCGGTGTGCCCGGAGTCGTCGGCGCGCGACAGCAGCCACCCGTCGACGAGCTGCCCGGCGAAGCGCACCTTCACCCGGGTGCCGGGCACCGCCACCTCGTCCAGTTCCGCCGGCACCAGGTAGTCGAACGGCCGGTCCAGGTGGGCCAGGCCGACGTCCACGCAGACGCGCGCGACCGGCGACCCGTCCGCGGGTCGCCGGTCGCTGCGCGTGGTGGCGGTCAGGCTCCTGCGGCCGACTTGAGGTCGGCGGCCCGGTCGGTGCTCTCCCAGGTGAGGTCCGGCAGCTCCCGGCCGAAGTGGCCGTACGCGGCGGTCTGCTGGTAGATCGGGCGGAGCAGGTTGAGGTCCCTGATGATCGCGGCCGGACGCAGGTCGAACACCTCGGCGACGGCCTTCTCGATCGAGGCCACCGGCACGGTCTCGGTGCCGAACGTCTCGATGAACAGGCTCACCGGGTGGGCCTTGCCGATGGCGTAGGCGACCTGCGCCTCGCACCGCTCGGCCAGACCGGCGGCGACCACGTTCTTGGCGACCCAGCGCATCGCGTACGCGGCGGAGCGGTCCACCTTGGACGGATCCTTGCCGGAGAACGCGCCACCGCCGTGCCGGGCGTACCCGCCGTAGGTGTCGACGATGATCTTGCGACCGGTCAGGCCGGCGTCACCCATCGGGCCGCCGATCTCGAACCGGCCGGTCGGGTTGACGAGCAGTCGGTAGCCGTCGGTGTCCAGACCGAGGCTCTCCAACTCCGGGGCGATCACGTGGTCGCGCACGTCCGGGGTGAGCAGCGAGTCCAGCGAGATGTCCGCGGCGTGCTGGCTGGACACGACGACGGTGTTCAGCCGGACCGGGCGCAGCCCCTCGTACTCGATGGTCACCTGGGTCTTGCCGTCCGGGCGCAGGTAGGGAATCGTGCCGTCCTTGCGCACGGCGGCCAGCCGACGGGCCAGACGGTGGGCGAGGGCGATCGGCAACGGCATCAGCTCGGGCGTCTCCGAGCAGGCGAAGCCGAACATCATGCCCTGGTCGCCGGCGCCCTGCGCGTCAAGTGCGCTCTCCGACGCCCCGGTACGCAGCTCGAAGGCGTTGTCGACGCCCTGGGCGATGTCCTCGGACTGCGCGCCGATGGAGACGCTGACGCCGCAGGACGCGCCGTCGAAGCCCTTCTTCGACGAGTCGTAGCCGATGTCGAGGATGGTCCGGCGGACGATCGTCGGGATGTCGGCGTACGCCTTGGTGGTCACCTCACCGGCGATGTGCACCTGGCCGGTGGTGATCATGGTTTCCACGGCCACCCGACTGTGCGGATCCTCGGTCAGCAACGCGTCGAGGATGCCATCGCTGATCTGGTCGGCGATCTTGTCCGGGTGGCCTTCCGTGACCGATTCGGACGTGAAGAGGCGGCGTGTCACGGCACTCCTAAGCGTGTGAGGTCGTTCCGCGGCAGTCTAGTCACCACTGCGGCCGGTGCAGGGAGCGGTCGCGCTCTGTTCCACCCGTCAGGAGCGGACGGGTAGCCGCGCCACGACGAGATCCCAGACGGTGTCGGCCACGGCGTCCTTGGCCTGCTCGGGCAGCCGGCTGACCGAGCCGTCCGCGCCGATGACCGTCACCGTGTTGGTGTCGGCGCCGAAGACCAGGTCGGGACCGACCTCGTTGATGACGATCAGGTCGGCCCGCTTCCGGGCGAGTTTCGCCCGGCCGTTGGCCTCGGCGTCGCCGGTCTCGGCGGCGAACACCACGAGCAGTTGCTCCGGTCGCTTGCGCTGGCCGAGCTCCGCCGCGATGTCCGGGTTCGTGACGAGTTCGATGGTGGGCGCGACACCGTCGTCCGACTTCTTGATTTTGCCAGGCGCGTAGGCCGCCGGCCGGAAATCGGCCGGAGCCGCCGCCATCACCACAGCGTCGGCCTCGACGGCGGCCTTCAGCGTCGCCTCCCGCAACTCGGCGGTGGTGCCGACCCGGATCAGGTCGACGCCGGCCGGGTCGGCGAGGGCGACGTTCGCCGCGATCAGGGTGACCCGGGCGCCCCGGGCGACCGCCGCGCGGGCGAACGCGTACCCCTGCTTGCCGGAGGAGCGGTTGCCCAGGAACCGGACCGGGTCCAGTGGTTCCCGGGTGCCACCCGCGGTGACGACCAGCCGGCGACCGGCCAGGTCGGCGGGGGCGGCGGCGCCCCGGGCCAGGACCCGACGGGCGACGGCGAAGATCTCCGCCGGGTCGGGCAGTCGGCCCTTGCCGGTGTCGACGCCGGTCAGTCGCCCGACGGCCGGTTCGATGACCCGGACCCCCCGGGCGCGCAGCGTGGCGACGTTGGCCACGGTGGCCGGATGCTCCCACATCTCGGTGTGCATGGCCGGGGCCAGCAGCACCGGGCAGCGGGCGGTCAGCAGGGTGTTCGTCAGCAAATCGTCGGCGAGCCCGTGCGCGGCCTTGGCGAGCAGGTCGGTGGTGGTCGGTGCGACCACCACCAGGTCGGCCTGCTGACCGAGGCGGACGTGCGGCACCTCGTGGACGTCGGTCCAGACGTCGTCGGCGACCGGCTGGCCGGACAGCGCCGCCCAGGTCGGCGCTCCGACGAACCGGAGCGCCGACGCGGTCGGCACGACCCGAACCCGGTGACCGGATTCGGTGAAGAGTCGCAGCAGCTCACACGCCTTGTAGGCGGCGATGCCGCCGCCGACCCCGAGGACGATCGAGGCGGACATCGGCCGGCGAGGGCTTACGGCTGGTCGGTCGGCTCGGCGGTGAGCAGGCCCCCGTTGATCTCGCGCATGGCGATGGAGAGGGGCTTCTCCTGCGGGGTGGTCTCGACGAGCGGGCCGACGTACTCCAGCAGGCCCTCGCCGAGCTGGCTGTAGTAGGCGTTGACCTGGCGCGCGCGCTTGGCGGCGAAGATGACAAGCGCGTACTTCGACGTCGTCTTCTCGAGGAGCTCGTCGATCGGCGGGTTGGTGATGCCTTCGGGGTTGGCGATGGATCCCACGAATTAACCTCTGCGTCTTTCGAGCCGCGCGCACGCGGTGCTGAGTCTCAACGGCGCCGGCGGTCAGCCGCGCACGCGCGACCAGGCCGGATCCGGATAAGAAGAACCGAGTAAGCCTACCAGCTCGTCCGCCACCCGCTCGGTGCGGTCGTGGGTGAGCGTGTGCGTGAAGGTGACCGCCACGGCCGGGTCGGGTTCGTACCCGGGTGGGCTCAGCAGCACCAGCCGCGCGTCGGGCAGGCGGGCCCGCACCAGCGCAGCGCCGGGCAGGTCGAGCGGGAGCAGCACCGGCTGCCCGGCGTCGAGCCGGGCGCGCAGCGGCGGGTACGGCGTGCCCCGGCGGTAGTCGCCGATCCGGGACCACTCCACCAGCTCGCCGACGGCGAGCCGGCGATCGAACTCGGCGGGGGCGAGGAAAACCCGGTCGTCCCCGTCGATCTCCGACTCCCGGCGCGGCCGGGTGGTTGCCGGCACCGGGACCCACACGGACGGAGAACGCGCCCGGACCAGCTCGACGACACTCTCCCTGCCGGAACCCGAAGGTCCAGCCAGGACAGTGAGCCGAGCAGCCGGGCGCGCCTCGTCATCCGTGCTCACTGCTTGTTTCTACACGCTGCCAGGTTCAGTTGGCGGCGAACTCTCCAAGCAGTGCCTTGCGCTGCTGCTCGCCGAGGCCACGCAGGCGACGACTGTCGGCGATCTTGAGCTTCTCCATGATCTGGGTAGCCCGGATCTTGCCGATACCCGGCATGGCCTGCAGGACTGCCGAAACCTTGAGCTTTCCGACGACGTCGTCGTTCTCGGCGCGCTCGAGGACGGCACCAAGCGTGGTCTTGCCCTGCTTGAGCTGCTCCTTCAGCTGAGCACGGGCCTTGCGGATCTCCGCGGCCTTCTCGAGCGCGGCAGCGCGTTGTTCGGGGGTCAGTGACGGGAGCGGCACCAGTTCTCCTCAGGTCCCTATCGCGGCGGGCGGGGCGCACCGCCGCATCTGTGAAACGTGGTGTCGCTGTGAACCAAGGGGTCCATGGTTCCCAGCGCGGGGAAAACTAGCGGCCAACGGAACTTTCGGCAACGTGGGGGCCGCATGATCACCGTAAGGTGACCGACCCGTCAGTCAGTCACCGGGCAGGCAATACGGCCCGACAGTCGGCCAACACGCGGTCCGCGGCGGCCCGCAGAGCGTCGACATCGGGGCCGACCGAGAGCACCTCCCGGGAGTACGACGGGAGCACCGAGGCGAGGCTCGAACCGAAGACGGTACGCAGATCGGCGGCGCCGGCACCCTGTGCGCCGAGCCCCGGAGCGAGCAGCGGACCCCCCACCCCGGAGAGGTCGTGACCGGTGTCGCCGATGGTCGCGCCGACCACCAGACCGAAGCTCCCGAGCGGAGTCGCACCCATGTTGAGCTGGGAAATCTCGTCGATCACGGTCTGCGCGACGGTGCGGCCGTCGGCCGTGCGGGCCTGCTGCACGGCCGCGCCCTCGGGGTTTGAGGTGAGGGCCAGCACGAACACACCACCGCCGTGCTCGGCGGCCAGCTCGAACATCGGCGCCAGCGAACCTACTCCCAGGTAGGGGCTCGCGGTGACCGCGTCGACATACATCGGGCTGGATGGATCGAGGTACGCGGCGGCGTACGCGCGCACCGTCGAACCGATGTCGCCGCGTTTCACGTCGAGGAGAACGAGCGAGCCAGCATCCCGTAACTGTCGGATAGTTGACTCAAGAATCGCCACTCCGCGGGATCCGAATCGCTCGAAAAAGGCCGACTGAGGCTTCACCACCGCAACCCGGTCACCGAGCGCCTCGACCACGGTCCGCGCGAACCGGTCCAGCCCCTGAACGTCGTCCGGAAGGCCCCAACGGGCCAGCAGAGCGGGATGCGGATCGATGCCCACGCACAGGGGCCCCCGCTCGCCGATCGCCCGGTGCAGCCGGGTTCCGAAGCTCTCCATCCGGTGCTCCCTCTCTCTTCTCGCCCGGGCGGCGACGCGCCTCCCGGGGTTTACCCATGGGTTCAGCCGGCCGCCACGGCCGCCGCCACGCCGGCAGCGATCCGCGCCAGGTCGGCGTCGTCGGTGACGTACGGCGGCATCGTGTAGACCAGGTCGCGGAACGGGCGCAGCCACACCCCCTGCCCGGCCGCGGCGGCGGTGGCCGCGCCGAGGTCGACCTCGTGATCGAGCTGGACCACGCCGATCGCGCCGAGCACCCGCACGTCGGCCACGCCGGGCGCGGCGCGCAGCGGCTCCAGGCCGGCGCGCAGGCCGGCGCCGACCCTGGCCACCTGGGCCGACCAGTCCCCGGCCCGCAGCAGCCCGATGGAGGCGTTGGCCACCGCGCAGGCCAACGGGTTGCCCATGAACGTCGGCCCGTGCGCCAGCACGCCGGCGGCGGAGATGCCCCGGGCGATCTCCGGGGTGCAGAGCGTCGCCGCGAGCGTCAGGTAACCGCCGGTGAGGGCCTTGCCCAGGCACAACACGTCAGGCGTCACCCCGGCGTGTTCGGCGGCGAACATCGCACCGGTACGGCCGAAGCCGGTGGCGATCTCGTCGAAGATCAGCAACACCCCGTGCGCCCGGGTCACCTCGCGCAGCACCCGCAGGTAGCCGGGATTGTGGAACCGCATCCCGCCGGCACCCTGCACGACCGGCTCGACGATCACCGCGGCCAGTTCGTCGGCGTGCCGCTCGACGGTCTCCACCAACGCCGCCACGTACGCGTCGTCGGGCGGGTCGGTGAAACCGCCGGGCGGGACCGGGGCGAACACCTGCCGGGGCAGCACGTCGCCCCAGAGGTGGTGCATGCCGCCCTCCGGGTCACAGACGCTCATCGGGTGGAACGTGTCGCCGTGGTAGCCGCCCCGCCAGGTCGCCAACCGGCGCCGCTGCGGCCGGCCGACGGCCCGCTGGTACTGCAGGCACATCTTCACCGCCACCTCGACGCTCACCGAGCCGGAGTCGGCCAGGAACACGTGCTCCAAACCGTCAGGGGTCAGCTCGACCAGGGTCCGGGCGAGACGCACGGCGGGCTCGTGGGTGAGCCCGCCGAACATCACGTGGCTCATCCGGCCGAGCTGGTCGGTCACCGCCGCGTCAAGCACCGGGTGCCGGTAGCCGTGGATCGCCGCCCACCAGGACGACATACCGTCCACCAGTTCCCGCCCGTCGGCCAGCCGCAGCCGCACCCCCTCGGCGCTGTGCACCACGTACGGCGGGTTCGTCGGCGGCAGCGCGGCGTACGGATGCCAGACGTGCGCCCGGTCGGCGGCCAGGATCTCCTCGGGTGTCACGGGTAACTCCTCTGCGCCTCAAGCGGTCCGGACGGCGAATATCCGCCGGCAGCGTCTCGCGCGCCGTGTGGGTCGCGCTCGTGCCGTGTCGGTCGGGTCCAACCGCAAGATCGTGCTCGAACAAGGATGTAGTGGCCTCCGGCGCGAGCGAGGCCACTACATCCAGGATCAAGCGCGACCTTGCCGCATGCGGCGGCGGGGCGGAGCATCTCGGCCTCCCCCGCCGCCGCCAACACCGCGTCGAGGGCGGTCACCGACCCGCGAGATGGTCCGGAGCCGCTGACCCGGCAGTCGCGCGGGCGGCGGCACGCACCAGGGCCGGGCCCCGGTAGATGAAGCCGGTGTAGAGCTGCACCAGGGCGGCGCCCGCGTCGAACATCCGCGCCGCGTCGTCCGGGTCGAGGACCCCGCCGACACCGATGATCGGTAGCCGACCGCCGGTCTCCCGGTGGACGAAGTCGACCACCTCGCGGGCTCGTCCGGTCAACGGCCGACCGGAGAGACCACCGGCCTGGGCGCCACGCTCGACGTCCACAGTGGCCAGACCGGTACGGGCCAGCGTGGTGTTGGTGGCGATCACCCCGGCCGCGCCTCGGGCCAGGCAGACCTCCAGCAACTCGGCGATCGCCGCCTCGGTCAGATCGGGTGCGATCTTGACCAGCACCGGCTTCTCCCCCACCAGCGCGCCGAGCAGCGCGTCCAGATGGGCCCGGTCCTGCAACGCACGCAGGCCCGGGGTGTTCGGTGAGGACACGTTCACCGCGAAGTAGTCGCCGTGCCCGCGAAGTGCCCGGTACGAGGCGAGGTAGTCCTCGACCGCCTCGTCGAGCGGGGTCACCTTGGACTTGCCCAACGAGATGCCCAGCGGCACCCCGAGCGGACGCGGCAGCGCGGCCAGCCGGGCGGCCAGCGCGGCGGCCCCGGCGTTGTTGAAGCCCATCCGGTTGACCACGGCCTCGCTGGCCGGCAGGCGGAACAGCCGCGGCCGGGGGTTACCCGGCTGGGCGTGCGCGGTGACAGTGCCGACCTCGACGAAACCGAAGCCGAGCGCGGGCCACGCCGGCAGCGCCGCGCCGTCCTTGTCCATCCCCGCGGCCAACCCGACCGGGTTGGGGAAGCGCACCCCGAACACAGTGCGCGGCGCGTGGACCGCGTACCGGGCCCGCAGCGCCGCCAGCGCCACCGGCCGCCGCGACAGCGCGGTCAGCCGGCGCAGCGTCCACTCGTGCGCCGCCTCGGCGTCCCCACCGCCGAGCCGGAACAACCAGGGCCGAACAACCCGCTCGAACATCAACCCCACCCTCCCTCTCCCACCCACCCACCCCACCCAAACCCCACTCCCGCCCGCACGCCCCGCCGCCGATCATGAAGTTATTGCCCCGACACGCCGTCTGGGCGGGCGATAACCTCATGATCGACGAGGGTGGGCGGTTGGGTGGTTAGTGGGCGGCCCGCAGGGTGGCGTGCAGGTCCTGCAGGGGGCGTACCCGCATGTCGCCCCGGATGCGTGCCTCGATGCCCATGACCGCCGCCGCCGCGCCGGGGACCGTGGTGATGCACGGGATGTCGGCGGTGACGGCGGCGCTGCGGATCTCGTAGCCGTCGGAGCGGGCGCTGGCACCCGAACCCTGCGGCGTGTTGATGACAAGCGCCACCTGGCCGCCGCCGATCAACGACACCGCGTCGTCGCCCTCGCCCGCCTGGTAGTGCTTGCGGATCTGCTCACAGGCGATGCCGTGTCGACGCAGCACCTCGGCGGTGCCGGTGGTCGCCACGATCTCGAAACCGAGGTCGGCCAGCCGCTTGATCGGGAAGATCATGCCGCGCTTGTCCCGGTTCGCCACCGAGACGAAGATCTTCCCGGCGGTCGGCAGCGACCCGTACGCGGCCGACTGGCTCTTGGCGAAGGCGTGCCCGAAGTTGGTGTCGATGCCCATCACCTCGCCTGTCGACTTCATCTCCGGGCCGAGCAGCGAGTCGATCCCCTTGCCGGCGCGGGTCCGGAACCGCTTGAACGGCAGCACCGCCTCCTTGACCGCGACCGGCGCGTCGGCGGGCATCGTGCCGCCGTCCCCGGACGCGGGCAGCAGACCCTCGGCGCGCAGCTCGGCGATGCTCGCGCCGAGCGCGATCCGTGCCGCCGCCTTGGCCAGCGGCACCGCAGTCGCCTTGGAGACGAACGGCACGGTCCGCGACGCCCGCGGGTTGGCCTCCAGCACGTAGAGCACGTCGTCCTTGAGCGCGTACTGCACGTTCAGCAGGCCACGGACGCCGACGCCCCGGGCGATGGCCTCGGTGTAGCGGCGGACCTCGGCCAGGTGCGAACCCGCGAGGGTGATCGGCGGCAGCGCGCAGGACGAGTCGCCGGAGTGGATGCCGGCCTCCTCGATGTGCTCCATCACACCGCCGATGTAGACCTCGCCGTCGGCGTCACAGAGCGCGTCGACGTCGATCTCGATGGCGTCGTCGAGGAACCGGTCCACAAGCACCGGGTGATCCGGGGAGATGTCGGTGGCCCGGCCGATGTAGTCACGCAGCGTCGGGTCGTCGTAGACGATCTCCATGCCCCGCCCGCCCAGCACGTACGAGGGCCGGACCAGCACCGGGTAGCCGATCTCGTCGGCGATCGTCTTGGCCTCGTCGTAGGACGTGGCCATGCCGTGCGCCGGCGCGCGCAGCCCGGCCCGGGCCAGCACCGCGCCGAACGCGCCCCGCTCCTCGGCCAGGTGGATCGACTCCGGGGAGGTGCCGACGATCGGCACGCCCGCGTTCTTGAGCCGCTGCGCCAGCCCCAGCGGGGTCTGACCGCCGAGCTGCACGACCACCCCGACCACACCCGGCCCGCCGGCCGCCCGGCCGGACGAGTCCTCCGCGTGCCAGACCTCCAGCACGTCCTCGAAGGTCAGCGGCTCGAAGTAGAGCCGGTCGGCGGTGTCGTAGTCGGTGGAGACCGTCTCCGGGTTGCAGTTGACCATGACGGTCTCGTAGCCGGCCGAGCGCAACGCCTGGACGGCGTGCACGCAGGAGTAGTCGAACTCGATGCCCTGGCCGATCCGGTTCGGGCCGGAGCCCAGGATCAGCACCTTCGGCCGGTCCGACGGCACGACCTCGGTCTCCAGGTCGTACGTCGAGTAGTGGTACGGAGTCGTCGCCTCGAACTCGGCAGCGCAGGTGTCCACCGTCTTGTAGACCGGCCGCACGTCGAGGCGGTGCCGCAGGGTCCGTACCCCGTCCTCGGCGGCCAACTCCGGGCGCAACGCGGCGAGCTGCCGATCGGACAGGCCGGCCCGCTTGGCCTGGCGCAGCAGCTCGGCGTCGAGCACCGGCGCGTCGACGATCTCCGCGCGCAGCTCGATCAACGCGGCGATCTGGTCCAGGAACCACGGGTCGATCCCGCCGGACGCCTCGGCGACCTCGGCGATCGACGCGCCGAGGCGCAGTGCCCGCTCGACGGTGTAGAGCCGACCGTCGTGCGGGATCCGCAACGCGGCGAGAGTGTCGGCGAGGGTCACGCCGGCCGGATCGGGCACGGTCCAGAAACCAGAAGACTTGGTTTCCATCGAGCGCATCGCCTTGTTCAGCGCCTCGGTGAAGTTACGCCCGAGGCTCATCGCCTCGCCCACCGACTTCATCGTGGTGGTCAGCTCCGGGTCCGCGCCGGGGAACTTCTCGAACGCGAACCGGGGGATCTTCACCACCACGTAGTCCAGGGTCGGCTCGAACGCCGCAGGGGTCTTCAGGGTGATGTCGTTGGGGATCTCGTCGAGGGTGTAGCCGATGGCCAGCTTGGCGGCGATCTTCGCGATCGGGAAACCGGTCGCCTTGGACGCCAGCGCCGACGAGCGGGACACCCGGGGGTTCATCTCGATCACGACGATCCGGCCGTCGACCGGGTTGACAGCGAACTGGATGTTGCAGCCGCCGGTGTCCACCCCGACCTCGCGCAGCACGGCGATGCCCAGGTCACGCAGGCGCTGGTACTCCCGGTCGGTGAGCGTCATGGCCGGGGCCACAGTGACGCTGTCGCCGGTGTGCACACCCATCGGGTCGATGTTCTCGATCGAGCAGACCACCACCACGTTGTCGTGCCGGTCGCGCATCAGTTCGAGTTCGTACTCCTTCCAGCCGAGCACGCTCTCCTCGATGAGGACCTCGTGCACCGGGCTGGCGGCCAGGCCGTCGCCGGCGATGCGGGCCAGGTCCTCCGGTGTGTGCGCCATGCCGGAGCCCAGGCCACCCATTGTGAACGACGGCCGGATCACCACCGGCAGGCCCAGCTCGGCGACCGTCGCCTCGACCTCGTCCATCGAGTGGCAGACCCGGGAGCGGGGCACCAGGCCCGCCGGGTCCTCGACACCCAGACGTACGCCGGCCTTCGCCACGATCTCCTTGAACAGCTGCCGGTCCTCGCCCCGGTTGATGGCGTCGATGTTCGCGCCGATCAACTCCACGCCGTACTTCTCCAGGACGCCGGCCTCGTGCAGGGCGACGGCCGTGTTCAGCGCGGTCTGCCCGCCGAGCGTGGCCAGGATCGCGTCCGGGCGTTCCTTGGCGATGACCAGCTCGACGAACTCCGGGGTGATCGGCTCGACGTAGGTCGCGTCGGCGAACTCCGGGTCCGTCATGATCGTGGCCGGGTTGGAGTTGACCAGGCTGACCCGGATCCCCTCGCTGCGCAGCACCCGGCACGCCTGGGTGCCGGAGTAGTCGAACTCGCAGGCCTGCCCGATGACGATCGGGCCGGAGCCGATCACCAGGATGTGCTTGAGATCGGTCCGCTTAGGCATTGCTGCGCCCCTCGCTGTGGGTCCGACCCTCGATCAAGTCGGCGAATCGGTCGAAGAGGTAGTCCGCGTCGTGCGGGCCGGCCGCCGCCTCCGGGTGGTACTGGACGGTGAAGGCGGGCACGTCGATCGCCCGCAGCCCCTCGACCACGTTGTCATTGAGGCAGACGTGCGACACCCGAACGCCACCGAAGTCGGTGTCGATCACCTGGTCGGGGACCACCGCGCCCGACCCGGCGCCCGGCACCTGCACCGCGAAGCCGTGGTTGTGGCTTGTCACCTCCACCTTGCCGGTGGCCCGGTCGAGCACCGGCTGGTTGATCCCCCGGTGGCCGTAGCCCAGCTTGTAGGTGCCGAAGCCGAGCGCCCGCCCGAGGATCTGGCTGCCGAAGCAGATGCCGAACAGCGGGATCCGCCGGGTCAGCACCTCCCGGGCCAGCGCCACCGGCCCGTCGGCGGTCGCCGGGTCACCCGGGCCGGGCGAGAAGAAGACCGCGTCCGCGCCGGTGGCGAGCAGGTCCTCGATGCTCGATCCGGCCGGCAGGACGTGGGTGGTCACCCCGCGCGCGGCGAGCCGGCGCGGCACGTTGCGCTTGATGCCCAGGTCCAGTGCCGCCACTGTGAACCGGTGCTCGCCGAGAGCCTCCACGACGTACGGCTTGTCGGTGCTCACCTCGGCGGACAGGTCGGCGCCCACCATCTGTGGCGCCTGGCGGACCCGGGCCAGCAGGCTCTGCGGGTCGTTGTCGACGCTGGAGATGCCCACCCGCATGGCGCCCCGCTCGCGCAGGTGCCGGGTCAGCGCCCGGGTGTCCACCCCGCTGATGCCCACCACCCCCTCGGTGGCGAGGCGGTCCTCGAGACCGCCGGTGGCCCGCCAGTTCGACCCGATCCGCGCCGGGTCGCGCACCACGTAACCGGCGACCCAGATCCGGCCGGACTCGTCGTCCTCGCCGTTGACTCCGGTGTTGCCGATGTGCGGGGCGGTCTGCACCACCACCTGCCGGTGGTAGGACGGGTCGGTCAGCGTCTCCTGATAACCGGTCATGCCGGTGTTGAAGACCGCCTCGCCGAAGGTCTCCCCGACACTGCCGTACGCCTCACCGGGGAACGTGCGCCCGTCCTCGAGAACCAGGGTCGCGGGTCTGCGCTTGACCATTACTTGACAGCCTTTCCGTCCAGGACCGTCGGCTCGCCACGCAGGAAGGTCGCCACGATGCGACCCGGCAGCGTCATGCGGGCATACGGGGTGTTGCGACTGCGGCTGGCCAGCTCCGTCGGCTCGATGGTGCGGCGGGCGGCCGGGTCGATGAGTGTCAGGTTGGCCGGCACGCCGGGTGCCGGGTCGACGCCGTGCCCGGTCAACCCCGCGATCCGGGCGGGGGTACGCGACATCCGCTCGGCGATCAGGTCCCACTCGGGGCCGAACACGTCGAGCGCGATGGACAGGGCCGTCTCCAGGCCGAGCATGCCCGGCCGGGCGTACGCCCACTCGCACTCCTTGTCCTCCACGGCGTGCGGGGCGTGGTCGGTGGCGATCATGTCGATCACCCCGTCGGCGAGCGCGGCGCGCAGCGCGGCGATGTCCGTGGCCGTCCGCAACGGCGGGTTGACCTTGAAGACCGGGTCGTAGCTCTCGGCTCGCTCGTCGGTGAGCAGCAAGTGGTGCGGGGTGACCTCGGCGGTGACGCGTACCCCGCGCGCCTTGGCCTGGCGCAGCACCTCGACGCTGCCGGCGGTGGAGACGTGGCAGACGTGCAGTCGGCTGCCCACGTGCTCGGCGAGCAGCACGTCGCGGGCGATGATCGCCTCCTCGGCGACCGCCGGCCAGCCGATCAGACCGAGCCGGGTGGAGACCTCACCCTCGTGCATCTGGGCACCCTCGGTGAGCCGCGGCTCCTCGGCGTGCTGGGCGATGATCCCGTCGAACGCCTTGACGTACTCCAACGCCCGGCGCATCAGCTTGGGGTCGGCGACGCAGTGCCCGTCGTCGGAGAAGATCCGCACCCGGGCCGCGGAGTCCGCCATCGCGCCCAGCTCGGCCAGGCGCTCCCCGGCCAGCCCGACGGTGACCGCGCCGATCGGTTGCACGTCGACCAGACCGGCCTCGCGGCCGAGCCGCCAGACCTGCTCGACAACGCCGGCGGTGTCGGCGACCGGGGAGGTGTTGGCCATCGCGCAGACCGCCGTGTAGCCGCCCAGGGCCGCCGCGCGGGACCCGGACTCGACGGTCTCGGCGTCCTCCCGGCCGGGCTCGCGCAGGTGGGTGTGCAGGTCGACAAGGCCGGGCAGGGCGACCAGCCCGGTGCCGTCGACGGTTGTGGCGTCCGGCGCGGACAGGCCGGAGCCGACCTCGGCGACCAGGCCGTCGCGGATCAGCAGGTCGGTCGGCGCGCCGCCGACGACACTCACGCTGGTGATCAGGTACGCGGTCACCGGTTGTTCCCTCCGAGCAGCAGGTAAAGAACAGCCATCCGCACGGAGACCCCGTTGGTGACCTGTTCGACGATTGTGGAGCGGGGTGAGTCGGCGACCTCGGGAGTGATCTCCATCCCCCGGTTCATCGGGCCGGGGTGCATGACGATCGCGTGCTCGGGCAGCCGACGCATCCGCGGGCCGTCCAGCCCGTAGCGGCGGGCGTACTCGCGTGCGGAGGGGAAGTAGGAGTCGTTCATCCGTTCCCGCTGCACCCGCAACATCATCACCACGTCGACGTTCGGCAGCACGGAGTCGAGGTCGTAGGAGACGTCGGTGGCCGGGGCGAGGGCGCCGGCGATGTCGACGGGGATGAGGGTCGGCGGTCCGACCAGGGTGACCTTCGCGCCGAGGGTGGACAGCAGCAGCACGTTGGAGCGGGCGACCCGGGAGTGCAGCACGTCTCCGACCACCGCCACCGACAGCCCGGCGAGCCGGCCCAGCCGGGACCGCATGGTGTACGCGTCGAGCAGCGCCTGGGTGGGGTGCTCGTGGGTGCCGTCGCCGGCGTTGACGACCGACCCGTCGACCCAGTTGGCCAACCGGTGCGGCGCGCCCGAGGCGGGGTGCCGCACGACCACGGCGTCGGCGCCCATGGCCTGCAGGGTCAGCGCGGTGTCCTTCAGGCTCTCGCCCTTGGTGACGCTTGAGCCCTTCGCGGAAAAGTTGATCACGTCGGCACTGAGTCGCTTCGCCGCCGCCTCGAACGAGATCCGGGTGCGGGTGGAGTCCTCGTAGAAGAGGTTCACCACGGTCCGGCCGCGCAGCGCGGGCAGTTTCTTGATCTCCCGGCCGGCGACGGTGGCCATCTCGGCGGCGGTGTCCAGGATCTCGGTGGCGGTGTCGGCGTCCAGGTCCGCGCCGGAGAGCAGATGCTTGATCACGAGTTGGGTCCCCCGTAGAGCTTTACCTCGTCCGTCCCGTCGGTCTCGGCGAACGTCACCTTCACGCTCTCGGCGAGCGAGGTCGGGATGTTCTTGCCGACGTAGTCGGCGCGGATCGGCAACTCGCGGTGGCCCCTGTCGACCAGGACGGCGAGCTGCACCGACGCCGGGCGGCCCACGTCGTTGAGGGCGTCGAGCGCGGCCCGGACGGTGCGGCCGGAGAAGAGCACGTCGTCGACGAGGATGACCCGCTTGCCGTCGATCCCGCCCGCCGGCAACTCGGTCGGCCCGACCGCGCGGGTGGCGTGCCGCCGCAGGTCGTCGCGGTACAGAGTGATGTCGAGCACACCCACGCCGACGGCGACGTCCTCGAAGGTGCTGATCCGGGCGGCGAGCCGGCGGGCGAGGGGCGTCCCCCGGGTCGGAATGCCCAGCAGCACCGTGTTGGCGGCGCCCTGGGTCTTTTCCAGGATCTGGTGGGCGATGCGGTCGACCACGCGCTGCACGTCGGCGCTGGCGAGGATCACCTTTACCGAGGGTTGTCGCGGTGGTGAAGAGCGGGCAGCCGGTGGGTATGCCACGGCGGACCTCCTTCCCCGCCTCACGGGACGGGTCGTTAAAGGATGTCGGGCACCTCCGGCCGGACCGCGCAGCGGACCTGACCGGGGCTTCACGCCACGTTACCAGTGGTCACCGGGCCGATGGACGGCGGCCGCTGACCATCGGATCAGGACCAGGAAATGGGGATAACTTCCCGGACGCTCCCCAACGGTCGGGTCCCGACCACTTGACCAGGTGTCGCATTCCCCGTACCGTCACGCTCCGTAGCGATCGACGGGAGAACCCCGAGCAGCACTGGGAGTGTCCGAATGCCCTCTGAATACGCCAAGTCTCTGGGCGCCCGCCTGCGCTCCATCCGCCAGCAGCAGGGTCTTTCCCTGCAGGGTGTGGAGGAGAAGTCGAATGGGCGGTGGAAGGCCGTGGTGGTCGGCTCGTACGAGCGCGGCGACCGGGCCGTGACGGTGTCCCGTCTGGCCGAGTTGGCCGAGTTCTACCGGGTCCCCGTTTCGGAGCTGCTGCCTGACGGCAGTGGTGTCCGGCACGAGCCCACCAGCAAGATCGTTCTGGACCTGGAGCGGCTCTACGACGAGGCCTCCGAGGACCTGGCCTACGTCGCCCGCTACGCCCGCGCCATCCAGCAGCAGCGTGGTGACTACAACGGCCGGGTGCTCTCGATCCGCGCCGACGACCTGCGGGCGCTCGCGATCGTCTACGACGCCTCGCCGTCGGGTTTGATCGAGCGTCTCACCGAGCACGGTGTGCTGGTGGCCGACCCGCGGGCGTTCTTCGCCTCCTGAGCTGTCGCTGTACCGAAAGGGCCCGTGCCACCTGGCACGGGCCCTTTCCGGTTACGGCGTGCGGTGCTGCGCCGTTCAGCGGGTGGCGTACTCGGCGATCCGGCCGAGCACCCCGTTGAGGAAGCGCGGCGAATCGTCAGTGGACATCTGCCGGGCCAGCTCCACGGCCTCACTGATCGCCACCGCGTCGTCGATCTCGTCGACGTAGAGCAGCTCGTAGACGGCGATCCGGGCCAGATTCCGGTCGACGACCGGCATCCGTTCAAGCGTCCAACCCTCGGCATAGCTGGCGATCAGCTCGTCGATCCGATTGAGGTGCTCGGCAACCCCCTCGACCAGGCTCACCGCGTAGCCGAGGTGCTCCGGTCGGGGCTGCTCGATCCGCTGCACGTAGCCGGCCAGCACCTCCACCGGAGGCTTGTCCCGCAGGTCAGCCTCGTAGAGGACATCCAGCGCCCGCTTGCGCGCCTTGCGGCGCGCCGGCATCTGCTGCTTGGCACCCTCAGCCATCAGGCGCGGCCGAGGTAACGGCCGTCGCGGGTGTCGACCTTGATCTTCTCACCGGTGGTGATGAACAGCGGCACCGGCACTGTGGCACCGGTCTCCACGGTCGCCGGCTTGGTGCCGCCGGTCGAGCGGTCGCCCTGCAGGCCGGGCTCGGTGTAGGTGACCTCCAGCACGACGCTCGTGGGCAGCTCGATGTAGAGCGGCACACCCTCGTGCTGGGCGACGGTCGCCTCCGCCTCGGGCAGCAGGTAGTTGGCTGCCTCGCCGACGGTGCCGCCGGGCACGGTGATCTGGTCGAACGTCTCCAGATCCATGAAGACGAAGTCCTCACCGTCGGCGTACAGGTATTGCATCGTGCGCTTGTCAACGGTCGCGGTTTCGACCTTGGTGCCCGCGTTGAAGGTCTTGTCGACCACCTTCCCGGACAGCACGTTCTTCAGCGTGGTGCGCACGAAGGCACCACCCTTACCGGGCTTGACGTGCTGGAACTCGACGACAGCCCAGAGCTCGCCGTCCAGGTTGAGTACCAGGCCGTTTTTGAGGTCGTTGGTGGAGGCCATTTCCTGCCTTGATCATCAATTGGCGGACAGACCTGACGAGTCTACTAGCTGCGCCAAGACCTGCCGACTGCCGTACGTGGGCGGGGGTCGACCAGCGGCCATCGACGCCCACGGAGGTAACACACAGTGACCCGCTGGAGGGGTGTCGACTCCACCGTTCGGACCCGTTGCGCTGCGTCGACCCGCCCACCGGTGACCCAGCGTGCCGGCCGGCCAGCCGCCCCAACCCGATGCGACACACAAAGTCGCAGCTCACAGCGCTATCGCACCGGACAGAGCAGGGCAAAGGGGCGAAGCGGGCAGGCACTCCGCCACCGGGCGCAGGGCGCCGGGTCACCTGCCAACGGAAAACGTTAACGCTCACAATCGGTGATTTGTCACAGCCGGCCGGAATGGGCGGGCCGGAAGCCGGTGGTCAGCCGCCCCGGGCGGCCAGGTGATGCAGAGCGAGGCGATAGCCGTCGATGCCGAGGCCGCAGATCACCCCGGTCGCCACCGCGGACACCACCGAATGGTGCCGGAACTGCTCCCGGGCGTGGATGTTCGACAGGTGCACCTCCACCAACGGCGCCCGCAACATGGCGCACGCGTCGCGCACCGCGTACGAGTAGTGCGACCAGGCAGCCGGGTTGAGCACCACCGCGGCCGCCTCGTCGGCGGCGGCGTGCAGCCAGCCGAGCAGTTCGTGCTCGGCGTCGGTCTGCCGGACCGTCACGTCCAGCCCCAGCTCCCGGCCGGTGGCCGCGCAGAGCTCCACCAGATCGGCGTAGGTGGTCGCGCCGTACACCTCGGGCTCCCGGGTGCCCAGCCGGCCCAGGTTCGGCCCGTTGAGGACGTACACCCTCACGAGGCGGACACCTCCCGGTACGCGGCCTCCAGCAACGCGTCGTCCGGGCCCTCCAACATCGCCGGTCGGGCCAGCCCGTCGAGCACCACGAAGCGCAGCCGACTGCCCCGGGTCTTCTTGTCGACCCGCATCGCGGCCAACAACTGCGGCCAGGCGTCGGCCGGGTAGCTCACCGGCAGGCCGAGCGCGCTCACCGTGGCCCGGTGCCGGTCGGCTGTCGGCGCGTCCAGCCGGCCGGCGAGCCGGGCCAGCGTGGCCGCGTAGACCAGGCCGACCGCGACGGCGTGGCCGTGCCGCCAGCGGTAGCCCTCGTTCTGCTCGATGGCGTGGGCCAGGGTGTGACCGTAGTTGAGCACCTCCCGCACACCAGACTCGCGCAGGTCACCGGTGACCACGTCGGCCTTGACCCGGATCGCCCGCTCGATCAGCTCCCGCGTCACCGGCCCGCCCGCGTCGGTGGCGGCCACCGGATCACGCTCGACCAGGTCCAGAATCACCGGATCGGCGATGAACCCGCACTTGACCACCTCGGCGAGCCCGGCCGCCAGGTCGACAGCGGGCAGGCTGTCCAGGGTGGTCAGGTCGGCGAGCACCCCGACCGGCGGGTGGAACGCGCCCACCAGGTTCTTGCCGGCCGCCGTGTTGATGCCCGTCTTGCCGCCCACCGCCGCGTCCACCATGCCCAGCAGCGAGGTCGCCACCGGCACCCAGCGCACCCCGCGCAACCAGCAGGCCGCGACGAAGCCGGCCAGGTCGGTCACCGCGCCGCCGCCCACCCCGACCACCGCGTCGGTGCGGGTGAAGCCGGCCGCGCCGAGCCGGTCCCAGCAGCCGGCCGCCACCTCGATCTGCTTGCCCGACTCGGCGTCCGGCACCTCGATCAGCAGCGGCTCGATGCCGGCGGCGCGCAGCCGCTCGCCGAGCGCGTCCGACAGGGTCTTGAGCGGGGGCGCGTGCAGCACCGCCGCCCGGCTCGCGCCGGGCAGCAGGCCGGGCAACGCGCCCTGCAGGTCACGTCCCACCAACACGTCGTACGGCCGCTCGCCGCCGACCGGAATCCGGGTCACCTCGTCCATCGCCGGCAGCCTAGTCCAGCGGGCCACGCGGCGCGGGCGTCCGTCCACCTGCTGGCCGGGCCGCCCAGTCGGCGAGCAGGCGGGCGTGCTCGGCCACCGCGGCGCGCAGCGCCTCCGGGTGCCGCACCGTGAACGGGCAGCCCAGACCGGCGAGCAGCGCGGCCATCCCGGGCAGGCTCTCCGCCCGGGCCTTCAGCAGCACTCCCGCGGCGGTGACGGTCAGCTCGGCCACGCTGGGCGGGATGCGGCGCCGGGCCGTGTCCAGGTCGGTCTCCAGGAGCACCTCGACCTCGTGCGGGTAGGGCACGCCGGCAAGCGACCGGGTCACCCGGGCCACCGGGTCGAAACCCGCCGGGACGGTGAACGTCGCAGTGCCGGGCAACACCGCGCCGACGCGGTCCAGCCGGAACGTGCGGACCTCCCCGCGCCGGTGGTCGTGGCCCGTCACGTACCACCGGCCGGAGTGGAAGACCAGGCCGTACGGGTCGAGCTCCCGGTGGGACCGCTCGCCCCGCCAGGAGCGGTAGTCCAGGGCCACCCGTTGCCGGTGGCGGGCCGCCGCGGCCAGGGCGAGCAGGGTGCCCGACGCCGGCCGCAGCTCCGGCTCGGGACGTCGCAGCGTGAAACCGAGGTGCTCCTGCACGGCCGCGAGCCGGTCGGCGAGCGCCGCCGGCAGCACCCGACGGATCTTCGCGAGGGCCGTGGCCGTGGCGGGCTGCTCGGTGGCCAGCCCGACGCGCTCCGCGACGACCAAACCGAGCAGCACGGCCACCGCCTCGTCGTCGGTGAGCATCAGCGGCGGCAACTTGTAGCCGGGGTGCAGCCGGTAGCCGCCGTTTCGCCCCCGGTCCGCGGTGACCGGGATGCCCAGCTCGACGAGGGTGGCCGCGTATCGGCGCACGGTCCGTTCGTCGACGCCGAGCCGCTCGGCCAGCTCGGCGGCGGTCGCGCGGTGCCGGGCCTGGAGCAGCTCCAGCAGGGCCAGCACCCGGCCGGCGGGATGTGTCACGGACCACTCCTCGAAACCGGGCGGATTCTGTCCGGATTCGATCGTACGTTCTTCCGGTAACCGAGAGAAGGAGCGACAGATGGCAACGTACGTGCTGGTACCGGGGTTCTGGTTGGGCGCCTGGGCGTGGCGGGAGGTGACCGGGACCCTGCGGGCGCAGGGCCACGACGTCTACCCGATGACGCTCACCGGGTTGGCCGAACGCGACCACCTGGCCGGGCCGCAGGTGAGCCTGGAGACGCACACCACGGACATCGTCCGGCTCATCGAGGTGGAGGACCTGCGCGACGTACTGCTGGTCGGGCATTCCGGCGGCGGCATGCCGGTCGCCCAGGTGGCGGACCGCATCCCGGACCGGATCGCCCGGGTGATCTACGTGGAGAGCGGGCCGCTACCCGACGGCACCGCGCAGTTCGACACCGTGCCGCCGGAGGAGCAGCGGCGACTGCGGGTCGCGATCGGCGACGGCCACCTGTTGCCGCCGCCGGCCTGGGATCCGCTCGCCGACCCGGTGAACCTCGCCGGGCTGGACGAGCCGACGCTGGCCCTGCTGCGGACCCGGGCCACCGCCCAGCCCCTGCGGACCGCCACCGACCCGGTACGTCGCACCGGCGGGCGGCAGGTGCCGACGGCGCTGGTGGCCAGCACCTTTCCGCTCGACGTGGTGCGGGACATGATCGACCAGCGGCACCCGTTCTTCACCGGGCTGGCCGACGGACAACTGCACGAGGTGCCCACCGGGCACTGGCCGATGCTCAGCGAGCCGAAGGCGCTTGCCGACGTCCTCGGCCTGATCGCCCGCGGCTGAGCGGCCGGGACCGCCGCGACCGGGCCGGTCAGCTCTGTAACAGGGCGGCGACCTCGGCGACGACCGCCGCCGGGGTCTTACCGTCGGTGGTCACCGTCGCCGTGGCGACCTCGCGGTAAAGCGGCCGGCGCTGGTCCATCAGGTGTTTCAGGGTGGCGCGCGGGTTGATCGCCAGCAGCGGCCGGCCGGCGCCCAACCCGACCCGCTTCACCGCGTCCGGCAGCTCCACCGAGAGGTGCACCACCCGGTGCCCGATCAACGCGGCCCGCGTCTCCTCGGCCAACACCGCGCCGCCGCCGAGCGCGAGCACACCCGTGCCGCCAGCCAGCGCCGCCGCCACCGCAGCCCGTTCCAGGGTACGGAAGTGCGCCTCACCCTCGTCGACGAAGATCTCCGGAATCGGCTTGCCGGCCATCTGCTCGATGTCGATGTCGGTGTCGCGGAACTCCACACCGAGGGTGGCGGCGAGCGCCCGGCCGACCGTGGTCTTGCCGCAGCCGGGCACGCCGACCAGCACGACGACAGGTGCCATCAGCGGATCACCAGCGCGTCGAGGTAGCCGGCCAGGTTGCGGCGGATCTCGGCGATCGAGTCCCCGCCGAACTTCTCGGTCGCCGCCTCGGCGAGCACCAGCGCCACCATCGCCTCGGCGACCACCGCCGCGGCGGGCACCGCGCAGACGTCGGAGCGCTGGTTGATCGCGGTGGCCGGCTCGCCGGTGGTGATGTCCACGGTGGCCAGCGCCCGGTTCAGCGAGGAGATCGGCTTCATCGCGGCACGGACCCGCAACGGCTCGCCGGTGGTGATGCCGCCCTCCAGCCCGCCGGCCCGGTCGGTGACCCGGCGGACCCCGGTCGCCGACGGAATGATCTCGTCGTGCGCCTCCGAGCCCCGGGATCGGGCCTGCTGCCAGCCGTCGCCGATCTCCACGCCCTTGATCGCCTGGATGGACATCAACGCGGTCGCCAGCCGGGCGTCGAGTTTGCGATCCCACTGCACGTGGCTGCCCAACCCCGGCGGCACCCCGTACGCCAGCACCTCGACCACACCCCCGAGGGTGTCGGCGGCCTTCTTCGCCGCGTCGACCTCGGCGACCATCAGCGCGCTGGCCTCCGGGTCGAGGCAGCGCAGCGGGTCGGCGTCGATCCGGGCAGCGTCGGACGGCACCGGACGCAGCCCGGGCTTCGCGGCCACCGGGCCCAGCTCGACGACGTGCGAGACGATCTCGATGCCGAGTGCCTGCCGGATCAACGCCTTGGCGACGGTGCCGACGGCCACCCGGGCGGCGGTCTCCCGGGCGCTGGCGCGTTCCAGGATCGGCCGGGCGTCGGTGTGGCCGTACTTCTGCATGCCGGCCAGGTCGGCGTGGCCCGGCCGCGGACGGGTGAGCGGGGCGTTGCGGGCCTGCCGGGCCAGCTCGTCGGGGTCGACCGGGTCGGCGGCCATCACTGTCTGCCACTTCGGCCACTCGGAGTTGCCCACCCGGATCGCCACCGGGCTGCCCAGCGTGACGCCGTGCCGCAGCCCGCCGAGCAGCTCGACCTCGTCTCGCTCGAACGCCATCCGGGCACCCCGACCGTAGCCCAGCCGTCGACGGGCCAGCTCGTCGGCGATCTCGGTGGTGGTCACCTCAATGCCGGCCGGCACCCCCTCCAGCATCGCGACGAGGGCGGGACCGTGCGATTCACCTGCAGTCAACCAACGCAACACGGCGGTCAGTCTGTCACGGCGTGCCACCGACCCGGCACGCTGCCCGCCGCGTCCCGCCCTGCGGACGCCGGCGCCCGCTCGGGCGGGCACCGGCGGCAGGTCAGATCCCCCGACCGCGCTTGTGCAGGGTGCGCAGCACCGCGTCGGCCCGCACCACCCGACCGGCGACGGCGAGGGCCAGGTAGGCGCGCGGCTCGCGGGGATTGCTGCGCAGGGTGCGCCGGGCCCACCGCAGCGCACCCCGGCGGTTGCCGGCGGCGGCCTGGGCGAACGCGATCTGACCGGCGACCCGGGCCGCACCGGCCGGCTGGCCGGCGAACTCGGGGTAGCGCCGCAGCAGCCACTGCAGCGCCTCGGAGATGGTGTCCCAGCGCTGCGAGAAGTACGAGCGCTTGTGCCAGCGCACCAGCACCGAGGGCGTCCGCAGATTGATCAGCGGCGCGCTGCGTGCCGCCCGCAGCAGGAACTCGTAGTCCTCCGCGTAGCTGCCCGGGATCTCCTCGTCGACCAGCCCGAACCCGTCGCGCAGCGCGCTGGCACGGATCAGGAAGGTCGACGGGTGCAGCTCGGTCAACCGGTCGCGCAGCAGGTCGTCCAGGCTGATCCGGTCCTGGTCCAGCACCCGGTCGACGGTGTGCCCGTCATAACTGACCCGGATGCCGCAGCAGACGAACTCGGCCCCCGGGTCGGCGGCCAGCGCGTCGACCTGCACGGCCAGCTTGCCGGGCAGCCACTCGTCGTCGTCGTCGCAGAACGCGACAAGCTCACCCGTGCCGGCGAGGGTGCCGCTGTTGCGGGCCCCGGCCAGCCCCGGGGTACGGCTGTTGCCGATCACCCGCACCGCCCGGGTCGGGCCGCTGCCCAGCTCGGTGAGCGACTCGTCCGGCACGGACTGGTCGAACACCACCACTACCTCGATCGGGCCCGGGTAGTCCTGCGCGAGGATCGCGCGGACCGCGGAGCGCAGCAGCTCGGGGCGGTCCCGGGTGGGTACCACGACGCTGACGCTGGGCTGGTGGGTCATCGGATCTCCTTCGCACCCGGGCGCGGCCGGGACCAGGCCCGCCGCGGTGGGCGCGGGGTCGAGCGGGCCACCAGGTCGTCGACGATCCGCCCGACCCGGGCCACCGCCGCCCGTTGTGCCTGGTGCGCCTGCGGGTCGTGGGCCACCGCGTACCGGGACGGGTCGGCCAACCCGGCGGCCAACGCGCCGTGCAGCGCCTCCCGGGTCTCGCAGAGCGCGACCAGGCCGGCGGCGCCGAGCCGGCGGGCGAACAGCAACTGGTGGTCGTCGACGTGCTCACCACGGGCCGGGTCACGGGGCACCACGATGGGCAGGTGGCCGTGCCGGCGGGCCTCCAGAATGGTGGCCGGGCCGCCGTGGCAGACCACCAGGTCGGCCTCGCCCATTGCCTGTTGCAGCGCGTCGTGGCCGAGGAAGGGCACCGCGCCGGGCAGCTGCGGAGCCCGGGTGTGCCCGTGCTGCACCGTCAGCCCGACCTGGTCGGCGGCCTGCGCGTGCCACTGCGCCAACCAGTCGACGAGCCGGTCGAAGGGGTGTTTGTCGGTGCCGACCGCGACCAGCAGGCCGAGGTGACCTGTCGAGCTGTCGCGCTGGCGCGGCAGCCGGGGCTGCTCGCCGGTCGACCCGGGTTGCGGACGCCGGGCGGTGCCGGCCTCCCCCGTCACAGCAGCGTCCCGACGACGGTGGCCTCCGGGTACTGCCGGCGCTGCTCGTCCCACTGCACGAGCATCGCGGACAGAAACGGCCGGCAGAGCCGGGCGGTCATCGTCGGGGTGTCGATCCGGTCGTACACCTCGATGTAGACGGTCGGGATGCGCCACAGCCGGGCCAGCACCACGAACGGCACCGCCACCCCGGCGCCGGTGGTGACCACCGCCGCGACCCGCCGGGACCGCAGCACCCGCCAGGCCAGCAACGCGTTGCGCAGCAGGTTCGGGATGTTGCGGGTGGTCGGGTGGTGCGCCGGCACCAGGTCCTCGCCGGTCAGCAGGGACACCGCCTCGGGGGTGTCGAAGGTGACCCAGCAGCGCCGCCACCGTTCGTACCAGGGCCGCAGGGCGAGTAGTTGGGCCAGATGGCCGCCGCTGGAGCCGACCAGCAGAAGCACTGGCGCGGCATCGTCGTCGTTCTTCGTGTCCACGCGACTCCCCACAAGTTCGCTTGGAATTCCAGTTCACGCCACGCAGAAGCAGATCACACGTTCTCCGGTCGTTGAATAGCGCAACCGGACGAGCATCGATCTCTGCCCCCGGCGCTCGGACGCGTCGGACGTCCGAGGCCCATCGATCGTTATCACCACCTGCGATTTTGTCGTCACTCTTCGGCGTACCCGACGTCGTGATTCCGCCGGATCAGCCGCTATGTCTTTTCTCGATGACGTCCAAGAGTGCGGGATGCAGCGCGGGGTTCCAGCCCGCGCCCGCATCGGCCAGCCGCCAGGTCCGCAACCACATCTCCACCAGGTACGCGTCGGCGACCAGCCGGCGTTGTGACGCGCCGAGCCCGAGTCGGTCGCCGTGCCGGTCCAGGTACGCGTCGACTGCCGACGCCGCGACGGCGGCCGTCTCGCCCCGCAGCACCAGGGCCCGCTGGAACGCGTCGTGCGCCAGGTCGAACCCGACCGGCACGTCCGCCGCACTGTGCTCCCAGTCCCAGGCGACCAGCCGGCCGTCGTGCCGGCCGAGGTTCCAGGGCACCCAGTCACCGTGCCAGTGGCCGAACTCGACACTCGTGTCGCCGTGCCGGCGAGCCAGCGCGGCGACCGCGGCGACCGCCCGCGCGCCGCTCTCCTCGGCCGCGGCGGCCCGCTCGGCCTGCCCGGCCAGGCGGGTCAGGAACGTCGACCCGGCCAGTGCCCGGGGCGGGGACGGCGGGCCGCCCCGCCGGGCGACAGCGAGCAGCGCCGCGATCCGGGGCGGGTCGTCGACCGGCACCCCGCGTACCGCGGGTGGCAGTGGCTCGATCACCGCGACCACCTGGCCCGCCCACGCCGTCTCGGCGAGCAGCCGCGGCGGTGTCGGGTGGTCGGCGACACCTGTCACCGCCCGCAGCGCCCGCAGCGCCGCCGCCTCAGCTGTGACAAGCGCCCGGGTCGCGTCGTTCCAGCCGATCTTCGCGTAGCCGTACGGCCGACCGTCGACGGTGAAGAGTTGCAGGGTGGGCTTGCCGTTCGGGTCGGGCGGTCGGACCCCGCACGCGGCCAGCAGCGGCGTGCCGCCCAGCTCGGCCGCGAGCCGCTCGGCAAGCAGCAACTCCGCCGCCGTCGCACCGACGGGCACCGACACTGTCAACGTCGGAAAGGGCGCGAGCCCCACCGCACCGAGCCGGGCCAGCCCGCCGAGCACCGCCCGCAGCGCGCGCACCTTCGGCGGTCGTAACGCGTTGTACGCCAACAGCGACGCCGCCCCGGCCCGCGGAGCGCCCAACGGCACCAGGAACCGGGCCCGGGCGACCGACGGCACCACCGCGTACCGGGCCACCGCCCGGTGTCCGGCTGGTGCGCCGCCGCCCACTGTCAGGTTCACCCGCTCATCCGGGAAGACCGCCCGGCTCACCCAGCCCAGACCGTCCACCCGGGCCCGGGGGTCGGTGCTCGGGCCCACCCGCGTCGTCACGCCGGCCGGTCCGCCCAGTCGAGGTCCAGCCCGAGCCGCTCACGCAACGCGTCGTTGTGCGGCCGGTAGTAGTCGGTCAACTCGGCGCGCAGCGCCGGCTCCAGCGGGGCCGAGCGTCGGTCGTTGTAGACCTTGAAGTCGGGCAGGTCGTACGCCGGCAGCCCGAGGAAGTCCAGGGTGCGCCGATAGGTCGCCCGGGAGTCGCGGTAGAGATCCTCGCTGGGCAGGAAGAGGATCTGCTGCCTGTCGAAAAGCGCCAACCACGGCTCCAGGTGCTCCAGGTAGCGCCCCCGCGCCCGGTACGTGTACCAGTCGTACGCCTCGCTGAACGACTCCGGCTCGGCGATCAGCCGCTCCCGCTCCCCCGCCGTGCGCTCCGGCTCGGCGGCCAGCGCGGCGGCGAAGTCCAGCGGCTCGATGCCGTGCGTGCGGCGCTCCTTCCAGTGCGAGTACGCCCGCTCCACCGGATCCCGCAGGAGCACGATCAGCTTCACTCCGGGCAGCAGCGCGGCGACCCGCTGCGCGGCGAGCGGGTGGAACATGTACAGCGGGGCGGCCTCGCCGACCCGGACCGGCCCGCCGTGCCGCTTCGACAGGGCATCGCGGTGGCGCTGGGTCGGGAAGTGCGAGCGGTACCACGCCTCGCCGCGCCCCCAGTGCTCCTCGAAGTAGTGCGCCGACTTCGTGTTCCACGCCGGAAAGAGGCGGGGCACGAGCGGATGCTGGATGAGGTAGTTCCACAGGGAGGTGGTGCCGCCCCGTTTCGTGCCGATGATCAAGAAGTCCGGCAGGGGCCGCCGGTCACTCGTGCGGACCCCGTAGTCCACAAGGGACTCCTTGACCCGGACTGTCACCTGGGTCGGGACCAACTGCTTGACCCGGTCACGGATGGACGCCACGACGGACCTCACCTGCCTCTCGTCGATGCCGGGCCGGGGTCGGCGGCCACCGCCGCGCTGTCCCGTCCACGGAGCTGCCTCATGGTCTCCCGGACGCCGGCGCGCACCCGGGCCAACGTCAACATGCCGACGCAGCCGGCCAGCAGCACGGCCAACGCCACCGTCAGGCCGGGCAGGCCGCGCCCGCCCGCCAGCACACCGGCTCCGGCCGCCACCCCCACAGTTGCGGCGGTGGCCGCCGCGGCACGCACCGTCGCGCCGTCGAACAGCGGTTCCCGGACCACCGACCGGGCGAACCCGGCGGCGGTGAGGTTCTCGGTGGCGATGCCGGCGGCCCACGCCACCGCCGCCCCGGTGGCGCCGTGCCCGGGGATCAGCCACAGGCCCAGTGACACGGTCACCGTCAGGCCGGCCAGGGTGGCCACCAGGTGCAGCCCGCTGCGCCCGCCCATCAGCAGCAGGCTCTGCACGTTGCCCACCCCGGTGTTGACGAGCATCGCCAGCGCGAGCACCGTCATCGCCGGCACCCCGGCGGTGAACTCCGGCCCGAACAGTTGCAGGAAGGCCAACGCGAAGACCGCAAGGAGGAGGTACACCGGCCAGGACAACACCAGCCCCCAGACGGTCAACTGCCTGTGCACGGCCGCCGCCGCGGCCCGCTCGCCGCGCCCGAGCAGCCGGGACAACTGCGGTGACACCGCCACCCGCAACCCCTGCATGGCGAGCTGGCCGGCCAGCACGTACCTGCCGACCGCGCCGAACACGCCGGCGTCGGTCGGCCCGGCCAGCACGGAGGTGAGCAGCACACCCACCCACATGCTGCCCGCGTCGATCGCCGCCGACGCGGCCCGGGGCAGCGCGAAGCGCCAGAACGTCGACCAGTCGTCGCGGTGGGGTCGAAGCGCCGCGCCCCGGCCCACCCCGAGCGGACCGGCCACCAGGACGAGACAGACCAGCAGCGCCACCGCCGCCGGCACCAACCAGCCGGCCATGCCGGCGACCAGGCCGCCGCCGGCCAGCGCGGCGGCGCCGACAAGCACCGGCCGGGCCACCGGCAGCAGAAGGAACTGCACCCCGACGTACGCCCGGATGGGCCGTACGCAGCGCAACGCGGCCAGCAGGAGGGTCATCGCGACCACCACCGGCACGGCGGCGAAGGTGACAGTGAGCAGCGCGTGACCGCTCGCGCCAGAGCCGCGCAGCAGCCGGGGCGCGAGCGCGTCGGCGGCCAGCACACCGGCCACGGCGACCAGGAGCCCGGCCAGCAGCGGCGGGATCAACGCCACCGGGAGCACCCGGGCCGCGTCGCCGCGCACGCCGGCAGCGCGGCGGGGCAGCGCCCACATCAGACCCGTCTCCGCGCCGAGCGTGCAGACCGCGGTGGCCACGGTGACCACCCCGATCGCCGCGAAGAACGCGCCCGCGCCGGCCGTGCCGTACCCCCGGGTTATCACCACGGCCAGCACGAAGCCGAACAGTCCGCTGGTGGCCGCGCCGAGCAGCCCGGCCACGCCGCTACGCGCGCTGCGTCGGGTCTCGGTCGAGCCCGCGTCCGCGACGACGGCCGGCTGGTCCGCACCGGCGGACACCGGCGTCGGATGCTCCGGGCCGGTCGGTGGTCGGGTCGCGGCGGTCATACCGGCACCGCCGGTGCCGGCGCGGCGGGCCGTGGCCAGCCAGCCGCCCGGGTCGACCCGACCCGGCGTTCCCGTTCGGTGAGCGCCATCGCGAAGCCGACAGCGAAGAACGCGACAGCGAGATTCTGGTTGGCCATGCCGTAGAAGGGGACCTGCACCAGACAGACCACCGGCACCACCGCCAGCCACTGCCCGGCCGCCGAGGTCGCCCGCGCGCAGATCACCGCGGCGGCGACGAACCAGCCGAGGAAACAGCCGAGCGCTGGTACGCCGTGACTGAACAGCACCATCCAGAGCTGCCCCTGGGTGCCGATCGGCGCGTCCGCCGACACGGTGTCGACGTTCACCGGCGCGCCGTAGCCCAACCACGGCGACTCCTGCACCCGGCGGATCACCTCGGTGTAGAGCGAGAGTCGGTCGGTGTTGGTGTCGCTCGACTCGACCCGGTTGTTGATCAGCTCGGTGATCGGGATGAACAACGTGGCCAACGCCCCGATCACCACCACCCCGACGATTGACGCGGCCACCCGGACGTTGCCCCGCAGACTGGCCCGCACCCCGAGCACCGCCAGCCCGGCGCCGAGGCTGAGGAACATCGCCCGGTTGAGCGTGAGGAACGCCGGAGCGAGCGACAACGGCAACGACGCGAGCAGGGCCCAGCGCAGGACACCTTTCCGGCGCAGCATCGTGAAGGCCACCACGCAGGGCAGCGTCATGGCGTACGCGCTGCCGTAGTTGTTCGTGTACGCGAACGGCGCGGCCGGCCGGTAGATCGGGTTGAGCGATCGGGTGCTGTATTCCGCTGTGGTCAGGTGCACCATGTCCTGGATGAACGGAGTGCCGGCCACCCCGCCGGGCAGCAGCACCTCCATCGGGGTGGCCAGCGCCAGCCGGGGCATCAGCACCCCGAGCCAGCCGAGTGCCACCAGCCCGAACCAGAACGCGCAGAGCGGGCTGAGCACCGCCACCAGGTTCGCGCGTTCCCGGGCGGCGACGTAGACGTAGACGCCGACCACGAGCGCGGTCAGGTAGAACGCCAGGCGCAACGCGAACGTCAGCAGTGAGGCCGGCGATGCCAACTGGGTGGCGCTGACCACCACGATGGCGAGGAACAGCAGCCAGATCCTGGCCGCCGGTGGCAGTGGCACCCGACCCCGGGTGAGCAGCAACGCGAACAGCAACGCACCCAGCAGCGGCCAACCGAGGTAGAACGCGCCGAGCAGCCACCAGAGTGGCACCAGGCCGAACATCAGTGACAGCGGCCAGAGCGGCAGCCGGGGCGGCGGGGGCGCGGGCACCGCGCCGTCGCCGACGGGGGCGCCGCCGGGCGGTGGGTGGGTCGCCGGGGCGCGGGTGACCGACACGCTCAGGCCCGGCCGTTGCGGGTGAGCACGAAGCCCAGCGGGGTGACGCCGGCGGCGCGCAGGCGCTCCACCAGGCGTCGTAGGTCGCTCTGCCGGGTGCGGTCGCGCTCCACGACCACCACCGCGCTGCCCTGCCGGGCGACGGCGACGCCCCGCTCGTCGGACTCGGCGGGTGGGGCGTTGAACAGCACCAGACCGTGATCCGCGCCCTGCCGCCAGGTGCCGAACCGGACGCTGCCCACCCCGACGCTCACCTCGTCCGGGTCGACGACCCGCCCGTTCTCCGGACGGGCGGACGACACCCGGGGCAGCGTCAGGGTGGCGTCCGCCTCGGCGGCCGGGCGGGCGCCGGGCGGATGCGGGGAGGGCCGGCGGGGGGCCGGGGCTTCGGCGGCCGGCGGGCTACCGGCCGGGCGGGGCTTGGGCACCAGCGGTCGGGCCGGGTCGATGGGCAGCCGTCCCCGGTCGGCGAGCACCGTGGCGCGCAGCCGTTCGGTGCGCCCGCTGTCGTCGGCGACGAAGACGTCGCGGCCGTCGGCGGCGAAGGCCACCGCGAGCCCCGCGGTGAGCGCGGTGGCGTCCTCCCGGGCGCTGAGCAGCGCCACCCGGGCGGGCTGGCGGACCCGCTCGGCGACCGCCATCGCCACGTACCTGATGTCGGCGTCGACAGCCCGGGGGCTGCCCCGAAACGCCGGCCGACGTACGGTGCCGAGCAGCGGCAGACCGGTGGCGTCCCGACCGTCGGCGACCGAGCGGACCCGCCGGTCGGTCGACTCCCAGGCGTAGGCGAGCACGATGCCGATCAGCGCGCCACCGAGCAGGCCGGCCACCAGGTAGAGCGGCCGGTGCCCGGCGGAGGTGACAAGCGACTTCTCCGCGGTCTGGGTCACCCAGCCGGGGTTGACGTCGACCGCGGCGATCTCGGTACGCGCGGCGTTGAGCTGGGTGAGCTGGTTGTTGATGCCGGCCAACTCGGCGACCACCGCGTTGCCGGCGGCGGGGTCCTTGGTGGTGACGGCCCGCTTCTGCAGCGCGGCCTGCTGGGCCGCGACCTTGGTGATGCTGGTGTCGTAGGAGCGCAGCATCTCGGCGCGCTGCTGTTCGTACATGGTGCGTCGCACGTCCAGGTAGGTCTGGGCGGCCAGGTTGGCGCCCTGCACCGCCCGGGGCGCAGTGCCCGCCTGGTAGGTGAAGCGCAGGATCTGTCCGCCGGTGGGCACCTCGACCTCGAGCGCGGCGCGGACGTCGCGCGGGCGCCCGCCGGTAGCGGTGGCGAGCCGCTGCACCACCTCGGTGCCGGTGGCGATGCCGCTCTCCACGTTCATGTTGACCGCCCGGTCGGCGCCCGCGCCGCTGGGGGTGAACGCGTCGGTCACCACCGGCCGGACCGCCACCACTGCGTTGGCGGTAAGCGCCGCCGGCACCAGCAGCACGTAACCGAGCGCGGCGAGTAGACCGACCAGTGCCGCCGCGCCGACCAGCCGCAGCCGGTGCATGGGCACCCGCAGCAGGTCGGTCAGGGTCACCGCGCCGGGCGTCGCGGCGGGCGGGCCGTCGGTGGTCCAGGAGCCGGAAGTCGCATCAGTCATGGAACTTCTTCACCGCCTGTTGAGGATTGCCGACGACCACGACGCCGGGTGGGACGTCCGTGCGGACCACAGTGGCCGCACCCACGACGCTGTCCCGGCCGACCCGGACGCCCTTCAACACCAGGGCGTGCGCGCCGACCCACACGTTGTCCTCAAGGACGATCGGGGCACGGGTGGCCGGGCCGGGCGGGGCGTGTCGGTGCGCGGGCGGCAGGTTGTGGAAGTCGTTGTCCAGAAGTTCACAATCCGACAGCAGGCACCGGTCCCCCACCGTGACCGACGTCCAGGTGCCGATCCAGGTGGCGTTGAGCAGACAGTCGGCGCCGACGCGCACCTCGCCGGGGCCCGCGAAGCGGACCAACTTGTTGATCCGGGTGCGGTCGCCGATGGTCACCCGCACGCCCCGGCGCAGCCGGACCCGGCCCCGGATCTCCACGTCCCGGCCGAGCGTCAGCCGCCGGTAGCGGAGCCGGTACCACCCACGTTTGACCGCGAAGACCAGACGCACCGCGCGTCTCGTACGCATGCCAGCGGCGCCGAGCAACGAGCCTCCCCCACGTCACGGGGTCGGCGGCGGTGTGCCCGCCACCGACCCAACGTGAACAATCTACCGACGCTCCGTTACGAACGGTTGACCATTACTGCACGGAGAAGAAGGTCGCAGGGGTGGACCAGGACAACTCGGGCGTAGCGGTGCTGATGACTGTCGCCGTGGTGCCATCGACCGCCATGCTCGGCGAAGCCGTCGGGTCGAACGGCGCACTGCGCAGGGCGCCGTCGGTTCCACCGTAGACGATCCGACCGCCCACCCAGGCCATGCCACGCACTCCGGACCAGGTCACCCCGGTGGTCGGCAGGGTGAACTCGGTGGCGCCGAGGTAGTTGCCGTCGATCTCGAAGTAGCGGTAGTAGAGATTGTTGGCCCCGGTGCGGGTGTAGTAGAGCCGACCGTCGAGGAAGAAGGCACCGGTCAGGATCGCCGGGTTGTACCAGTCGTTGTAGCCGGACGCCTCCCACGACGAGCCGATCGCGCCGCCGTTGAACAGTGAGACGTCGATCCGGCTGCCGGTGGGCGTGCCGGCCACCGTGTGCGACCAGTAGATCCGGTCGTCCACCCGCCACGTCGCGCCGGCCGCCGTGTAGGCCGGCTGGCTGACAGTGGTCGCGGTGCCCAGCGCGGTGCCGTCGAACGGCACCTTCGCCACCGTGCCCGGACCGGTGTTCAGGTAGAGGTTGCCGGTGGTGCCGGAGGGCGGGTTCTTCGGGGTGAAGGTCCGCCCGCCGGCCAGCGGGAACATGCCGAGCCGGCCGTGGTACTCCTCGCCCATGCCATCGGAGTTGTGCCCGAAGTAGAGGCCGTCCGAACCGCGCCAGAGCACCGGCACCGCCGAACCCCAACTGCTGGTGCCGGCGGGCATCGAGGCGCTCCCGCTGCGGCGCGGATTCCAGTTCACCGGCATCCCGGTGGCCGGGGTGACCGCGGCGATGCCGAGCCGGTCGACAGCGCCCGGACCGGCGTTGTCGCTGGCGTTCGGGTTGTTCATCCAGCGGAAGTGCCCGCCCAGGTAGATCACGTTGTCCGCCACCTCGACCGAGGTGATGGTGTCGTTGCCGGTGAAGTCGGTCCAGGTGGCGACCAGGCCGCTGCCCCGCGCGGCGGTCTCGAAACGGACCAGGACGTCGCAGTACGCGGTCGGCCAGCCGCCGCCACCGTTGCTGCCGACGACGAACCAGCTGCCGTCCTCACCGAACTTCACGTCCTGGACGTAGTGCACGAAGGTCGACGGCGACGCGCAGGGCGAGGTGTACTTCTCGGTGCTCCAGTCGAGCAGGGTGGGCGTCGCGGAGACGTCCACAAGCGCGATCTGGTTGCGCGCCACGCCGTTGACGAGCGTGAAGTTGCCGCCGACGACAAGCGTGTTGCCGTCCGGCGCGACATCGAGCGTCCAGACGTACGACGTGGTGCCGTGCCGTCCCACTGTGGCGTCGATGACGAAACTCGGGTCGATCGCGCCGGTTGTCGCGTTGAGCCGGCCGAGACCGACGTGCGCGGTGCCGTTGAGCCAGTTGAACGCGCCGGCCACGTACAACCAGTTGCCGTGCAGCGCCAGGTCGCGGACGGTGCCACCGTCGGAGCGCCCGACCCAGCTGTCGATGGTCGCGCCGGTGGCCGGGTCGAGCGCGACCAGGTTCTTGCGGGAGACACCGTTGACGTTCTTGAAGGTGCCGCCGACGATCAGCGTGCCGCCGGGGCCGGCGACAAGCGTGTTGACCGCGCCGTCGAGCACCGGCAGGAAGGTGGTGGACATGGTGCCGGTGAGCCGGTCGTACGCGAAGAGGTAGCGCTGGGTGACCCAGGCGGAGCTGGCGGTCTGCCGGAGTTGGGTGAAGCTGCCGCCGACGAAGACCGTGTTGCCCACCTGGGCGAAGGCACGGGTCTCACCGTCTCGGGCGTGCGGCGTCACGTCGGCGGGATTGGCCGACACCAGGGTCGCCGTCGCCGGGACCGGCACCACCGCGGCCGACGCGGTGGTGGGTACGCCTAGAACCGCGGCGACGATCGCCAACGCGACCATCCCCGCTCTGATACGACGTCGTCCTGCGAAACGCCACAAGTGCGAGAGTTTGGGCACGCTGCGCCTCCAAGATGGATGAGAACCCGAGGTAGCGTGCCTCGGCCATCTTGGTCAAAGAAATCCGCCGATTGGGCGGTGCATGAATCTGCTAGCCGACAGAACGCCGGGCGGTCGGATGTCCGACCTCCGGCGCCCGGCGTCCTGTCACGGCGCTGAGACGCTCGTCAGCGGCTCCCTCCGGTGGGCTGCCGCAGGTACGGATCCTGCCCGGCCTTCGCGAAGCCGGCCACGGCCGAGGCATCGTGGTTCATCGTCATGTCGCAGGTCGCCGTACGGCTGGTCATGCCCGGTGAGTTGAAGTAGATGGCGGCCTTGATCTTCGGGTGGGCCTTCAGCGCCGCCGGGAAGTCCTGGAACCAGCGCTGCTTGGCCCCCAGGTCCTTGGCGTCGAAGTTGGTGCCGAACTCGGCGAGCATCCGGGGCTTGCCGGCGCCGATGCCGTTGGCGTCCAACCAGTCGTAGAAGCCGCTCACGGTCGTGTTCGGGCTCTTCCACACGGTGCTGCCGTTGCAGACGTGGAAGTTGTACGGGTCGTAGGCCACCCAGTCGACGTACTGGTCACCGGGGTAGAGACCGGCGTACCGGGAGTAGTGCCCGGACCAGCCCATCATCGTCCAGACCCAGACCGCGTTCGTCGCGCCGGCCTTGGCGAACCGCTCGTAGACGTACTTCCAGGCCCGGACGAAGTCGGCGTCGCTGCCCTTGTTCGGCTCGTCCTCCGGCTCGTGGTCGAAGCCCATGAACACCGGCACGCCCGCCGCACGGATCCGGCCCGCGACCGCGTCGATAGTCGCGTCCTGGCGGCCACTGTAGACATCGGACCACTTCAGCGTGGTGCCGGCCGAGAAGTCGCGGGACTCCCAGGCGAAGAACATCAACCGGCCCTCGCGCATCTGCTGCGCCTCGTACTTGTCCGGGAAGGCACCGTTGCTGCCGGCGTTGGAGAAGTCGTGGTAGCGGTGCACGATGTCGAACTTGCGCCCGACCTGCGCCTCCACGTCGGTGACGGCCTTGCCGTGGTCCCAGCCGCCGGCCGCCCCGGCCGGTGAGTACATGCCCCACCAGGCGCCGCAGGACGGGACGAGCTTGTCCGACACGGATCCACACCGGCCGTCCGGGAGGGTGCCGCTCGGACTCGGTGTGGCGGTCCGGCTCGGCGCGATGGTGGCCGACGGCTTCGGCGCGGCGGTGGTCGGCGCGGTGGTCGGCGCGGCGCTCGGCGACGACGCGGGCCGGGTGGTCGTCACTGACGACGGTCGGGTGCCGATGTCGTAGCTGATCACCAGGCTGGGACGCAGGTCCGGGTTGCGGTTCTCGACCGACGCCCAGTAGATCCGGCTCTCCAGACCGGTCTGCGCCAACGCGACGGTCCAGGTGCCGTTGCCGGTGACCAGCTTGGAGATGTCCCACTCGTTGAAGCCCTTGGACACCCCTGTCACGCTGTCCAACGCGGCGCCCACCGGCACCGGGGCCGGCCGCGCCTCGCGGGCGCTCAGCGGCGAGGCGTGCGCCGTCACCGTGGCGTCGAACTTCTGCCAGGCGTGCATCCGCAGCGTCGCCCGCACGTTCACTGCGGCGGCCGGCACCGTGGTCACCGAAAACTCGATGACCGCCTCGCGGCCACCGCGCGGATTGCCCTCGCAGCGCGTCGCGCAGGTGGCAAGCGTCGGCTTGGCGGCGTTGTCGCCGTCCTGCGTCACAGCGGTCGCGGTGGTGTCGGCGCTCGCCCGGATCGACAGATCGTCGCTGGCAAGCAGCGGCATCATCGTCGCCACGATGCCGGCCACCACGGATCCGCCGACCACGCCGACGGCGATCGCCTTGCGCCGTGGTGTGGAGCCTAACCGGGTTATGCGGTGCAGTCCGTGCCTGGTCAAGAAAACTCCCCGTGTGAATGCGTCAGTAACGGTGAGCAGCGTATCGATGGCCGGGACACATCGTGGGGAGGACAGTTTCCCGTAAGCGGGTCTTAACCGTCAGCTAAAGAAGACCGCCGCCGGTCGCCTGTCGCACCGCGTCCCGCATCGCCGCGACCGGCGCGGGCACGCCGGTGAACTGCTCGAACTGCCCGATCGCCTGGGCCAGCAGCAGGTCCAGACCGGACACCACCCGCGCGCCGGCCGCGCCGGCGGCAGCGGCCAGCGGCGTGGGCCACGGGTCGTAGAGCGCGTCGAAGAACACCGCCCCGGCCCGCCAGGCCACCGCGCCGGCCAACGGGTCGGCGACGCCCTTCGGCACTGTGGAGACAGCCAGGTCGGCGGCGGCGAGGTGGCGGTGCGCGGCGGCCCAGTCGGCGGGGATCACTGCCACCCCCAGCACGTCCGCCACCGGCCGCAGCTCGTCGACCGCCGCCGCCCGACGGGCCACCACAGTGACCGAGGAGCAGGCCAACCGCGCGGCGGCGGCGAGCGCGGCGCGGGCCGTGCCGCCCGCACCGAGCACCGTCATGGCGGCACCGGAAACCACCCCGGCTTCGGTGAGCACCCGCACCATGCCGGCGACGTCCGTGTTGTCCGCGTACCAGGAGCCGTCGGCACGGCGTACCAACGTGTTCGCCGCACCGACGGCGACCGCGACCGGCGAGGCGGCGTCGGCCACCGCGAGCGCGGCCTCCTTGCCCGGCATGGTCACCGACAGACCGGCCCAGTCCGGCCCCAGGCCGGCGACCAGATCCGGCAACTCCGCGGCCGCGCACTCGATCCGGGTGTACGACCACCCGGTCAGGCCGGCCGCCGCGTACCCGGCGTTGTGGATCACCGGCGAGAGTGAGTGGGCGATCGGCTTGCCGAGCACCGCGGCCCTACGGGTCGGCACGTCCACCGCCGGTTGTCGTCGCCACGGTGCGCGTCACTGCCCTGCCCTCCCGCGTTCGTCGGATCGGCTGCGTCAGTCGATGATGCCGGCCGCCCGGGCCTTGTCCTTGTTCCGTTCGTGCTGCTCGGGAGTCTCGGCGAACTCGGAGTGACCCTGCTTGTCGACCGCCACGAAGAACAGCCACTTACCCGGCGGCGGATCCATCGCCCCTTCCAGGGCCTCCTTGCCGGGGTTGTTGATCGGCGTCGGGATCATGCCCCGCAGTTTGCGGTTGTACGGGTTCTTCGAGTCGTCCATCTCGGCCGCCGTCATCTGCCTGGACGACTTGGTCGGTTTGCCGATCGACTCCAGGTAGTAGTTGACAGTGACGTCCATCTCCAGGCAGTTGCAGGGGAACTCGCCGTACGCCCGGTTGTACGCCACCCGAGCCACCTTGCCGAGGTCCTCGGCGTTGCCCGCCTCGGCCTGCGCCAACGACGCCACGATCAACGCCTCGTACGGGCTGATGCCCTGCCGTTCCTTCTGCACCGTGTCGGCGAACTTCATCTCGCCGGTCACGGAGAGGAAGCGGTTCACCATCAGCTTGAGGATGCTCTGCGCGGTGGCCTTCGGCGGGATCTCGTACGTGTCCGGGTAGAGGAAGCCCTCGATGGACTTGACGACCTTCTTGCCGTCCTCGCGGGTGAACCACCAGTCCGGCACACCGAGCGCCTCCGGGTCCTTCGCGGCGGTCTGGAAATCCTTGATCGGGATCTTGGTCTTCTCGGAGAGCAGCTTGTAGATGTTCAGGCTGGTGCGACCCTCGGGGATCGTCAACCCGTTGACGATCTTGTTCTTCAGGTCGAGCATCGCGGTGACGGCGCTCTCGCCGCTCATCTGCTTGCGCAGCTTGTACGTGCCCGGCTGGATGTTCTTGCTGCGCGAGTTGGCCTCGGCCGCCTCGATGAACGCCTTCTGGCTCTTCACCACGTCCGCCGCGACGAGGGCCTCCGCCATGTCGGCGATCAGCGCACCGTTCTTGATCTCGACGGTGGCCTCACCGGTCCCGGAGCCGTCATAGTCGGGGGTGACGAAGTAGCTCTGGATGCGGTCGAAGCCGTAGTACGCGCCGCCGCCGATCACGCCCAACAGGACCAGGGCCATCAGCAGCGCCAGGAACGTCTTGCCCCGACCACCGCCGGACCCACCGTTGCGCTTGCGGAAGCTGCGCCGATGCCGGCCCTTCTCCCCCCGCTCCGCCTCGTCGAACCCCAGGTCCAGATCGTCGATCATTTACGTCCGCCTCCGCTGCGCGTCCAGCCAGCTCTGCAGGATCTCCACTGCGGCCGCCTGATCGACAACCGCACGTTGACGTTTACCTCGGACGCCACGCTCGGCAAGCCTACGAGAGGCGACCACCGTCGACATCCTCTCGTCAGTGAGCGTTACCGGCACGGGCGCTATCACATCGACCAGTCGGTCAGCGTACGCCTTCACGTGGACAGCCGCCGGGCCGTGTTTACCGGCGAGATTGACCGGAAGGCCGACGACAACCGCCACGGCTTCATGTTCGGCCACCAGCGCGGCCAACTCGGCGAGATCGCTCGGGACGGCGTCCGGCGCCGCCGTGAGGTCCCGGGCCAGGGTGACCAGGGGCGTAGCCAGGATGCCGTCCGGATCCGAGCGGGACACACCCACCCGCACCTGACCGACGTCGACGCCGATCCGCACACCACGCGTGAGCTCAGCCACCGACGGTCACCACCCGACGGGTACGAACCAGGGCGGGCCAAAAGGCCCGCCCTGACCGACAGTGATCGTCCTTCACGCTTCGGTAATCGCCTTCTCGACGGTGAGCAGCAGGTTCGGTGCCTCGGCCGCCGGCAGTCCGCCGCCCTGGGCCAGGTCGGGGCTGCCCCCGCCACGCCCGGAGAACGCCGCCTTCACCAGCTCCGACGCGGCCAGACCCCGGCTGCGCGCGGCGGCGTTGACCGCCACCACCAGGGACGCCTTGCCGTTCGACCGGGCCGCCACCGCGACCACCGCCGGCCGAGCCGGGTCGATCTTGCCGCGAATCTCCTGGGCCAGGGTCCGCACGTCGTTGCCGGCCGCCCCCTCCGGCGCCTCGGTGCCCACGTACGCGACGCCCCGCACATCCTTGGCCTGCGCCGCGAGCGCCGACGCCCCACCCAGCACCAACTGGGCGCGCAGCTTCTCCAGCTCCTTCTCCGCGTCCCGAAGCTGGGTGACGGTCTGCTCCACCCGGTCGGCGACCTGGTCGTTCGGCACCCGGTACAGCTCGGCCAGCCGGGACACCAGCAGGTGTTCCTTGGCCAGGAAGCCGAAGGCGTCCATGCCGACAAGCGCCTCGACCCGGCGGACACCGGAGCCGATCGACGACTCGGAGAGGATCTTCACGAGGCCGAGCTGGGCCGAGCGGGCCACGTGGGTGCCGCCGCACAGCTCCCGGGCGTAGTCGCCCACCTCGACGACCCGCACCTCCTCGCCGTACTTCTCGCCGAAGAGCGCCATCGCGCCGATCCGCCGCGCCTCGTCCAGCGAGGTGATGAAGGCGTGCACCTCCAGGTCGGCCAGGAGCACCTCGTTCACCTGCTGCTCCACGTCCCGCAGGACGCTCGGCGACACCCCGGTCGGGGTGTTGAAGTCGAACCGGAGCCGACCGGGCGCGTTCAGCGAACCCGCCTGGGTCGCCGACTCGCCGAGGAAGTTCCGCATGGTCTGGTGCACCAGGTGGGTGGCGGTGTGCGAGCGGGAGATCGCCCGCCGCCGCGTGGTGTCGATCTCGGCGTAGCCGGCCTCGCCCGCGCGTACCTCACCCCGGATCACCCGGGCCCGGTGCACGATCAGGCCGGGCACCGGCTGCTGCACGTCGAGCACCTCGACCTGCCCGCCACCCACCGTGATCATGCCCTGGTCGGGCTGCTGGCCACCGCCCTCGGCGTAGAACGGGGTGGTGTCCAGCACCAGCTCGATGGTGTCGCCCTCGGTCGCCGCCTGGCGGGGACCGTCGGCGCCGAGCAGCGCCCGCACCGTCGACTCGCGGGACACCTCGCTGTAGCCGGTGAACGTGACCGGGCCACCCGCGTCGAGCACCGACCGGTACGCCGACAGGTCCACGTGCCCGGTCTTGCGGGCCTGCGCGTCCGCCTTCGCCCGGGTCCGCTGGTCGGCCATCAGCCGCCGGAAGCCCTCGTCGTCGACGGTGAGGCCCTGCTCGGCCGCGATCTCCAGGGTCAGGTCGATCGGGAAACCGTACGTGTCGTGCAGCTGGAACGCCTTCGCCCCGGACAGCGCCGAGCCGCCCGCGGTGCGGGTCTCCGCGATCGCGGTGTCCAGGATCGTGGTGCCGGCCCGCAGGGTGGACAGGAACGCCTCCTCCTCCGCGTACGCGTAGTCCGCGATCCGGTCGAAGTCGGTCGCCAGCTCCGGGTACGACGGGGCCATGCAGTCCCGCGCCACCGGCAGCAGCTCGGGCAGCGCCCGGTCCTGCCAGCCGAGCAGCCGGATCGACCGGATCGCCCGGCGCATGATCCGGCGCAGCACGTAGCCGCGGCCCTCGTTGCTCGGGGTCACCCCGTCGCCGATCAGCATCAGCGCCGTACGGACGTGATCGGCGATCACCCGCAGCCGGACGTCGTCCGGGTGCGACTCGCTCGCCACGTGCCCGGAGTGCGCGCCATAGCGCTTACCGGTCAGCTCGGCCGCCCGCGCCAGGATCGGCTGGACCTCGTCGATCTCGTAGAGGTTGTCGACGCCCTGCAGGATCGAGGCCATCCGTTCCAGGCCCATGCCGGTGTCGATGTTCTTTGCCGGCAGGTCACCCAGGATCGGATAGTCCTCCTTGGTGGTGCCCGGGCCCCGCTCGAACTGCATGAAGACCAGGTTCCAGTACTCCATGTAGCGGTCCTCGTCGACCGCCGGGCCGCCCGAGCGGCCGTACTCCGGGCCCCGGTCGTAGAACAGCTCCGACGACGGACCGCACGGCCCGGGAATGCCCATCGACCAGAAGTTGTCCGCCTTGCCCCGGCGGACGATCCGCTCGGCCGGCACCCCCACCGACCGCCAGATCTCGTACGCCTCGTCGTCGTCGAGGTAGATCGTCGGCCAGATCCGCTCCGGATCCAGGCCGTAACCACCCTCGGCGATCGGCTTCGTGGACAACTCCCAGGCCAGTGGGATCGCGCCGGCCTTGAAGTAGTCACCGAAGGAGAAGTTGCCGTTCATCTGGAAGAACGTGCCGTGCCGGCTGGTCTTGCCGACCTCGTCGATGTCCGGGGTGCGGATGCACTTCTGCACACTCACCGCCCGCTGGTACGGGGGCGTCTGCTGACCGAGGAAGTACGGCACGAACTGCACCATGCCGGCGTTGACGAACAGCAGGTTCGGGTCGCTGATGGCGGGCAGCGGAGCGGACGGCACCACGGTGTGGCCATTCGCCTCGAAGTGCGCGAGGTACCGCCGCTTGATCTCCGCCGTCTTCATCGCTGGTGTTCCTCCGGGAAAATTTCTCGATCGCCGATCCGCGGGTCTTCCCGCAGCTCAGCGAACTGATCGTCGAACGCCTCGCCCTGGGCGAAGGCCTGGTGGATCTCCTGCTCGCGCTCGGCCATCCCGACCCGGACGTCCTCCACGAAGCTACGCAACGACTCGACGAGCCCGCCAGCGGATTCCGTCAGCGAGCTGGCGATGCCGGCCGGCGTGTACGCCTGCGCGGTCCGGGTCGCCTTGCGGACCACGATCACCCCGACAGCCACCCCGATGCCGAGCCAGAACAAGCGCCTCATGTCTCGCTACCTCCTGCTGCGCCGGCCGGTCAGCTGTTGCCGCGCCGCGCGGCCCGGCGCTGCTGCTTGATGGTGTCGCGTACCTCGCGCTCGGTCTCGGCGTGCCGGCGACCGGCGGCGGCCTTGCGCACGCCGTAACCGAACGCGGCCACCTTCACCAGCGGGTTCGCGGCGGCGGCGGAGACCACGGTGGCCAGGTTGGCGACGTTGGCGGTGACGTTCTGCGCGTGGCTGGTCATGGTGTCGACCTTCGCCAGCTGGAGGTTCACGCCGTCGAGCGAGATCTGCACCTGCTCCAGCGCGGTGTTGACGTTCTTCACAGTGGTGTTCACGTCACCGAGCAGCGGCGCCGTCCGATCGTTCAGATCGTTGATCATCCGGGTGGTGGCGTCCACCGTGTGGCGCAGCCGCAGGATGGGCAGCGTCAGGATGAGCACCAGCACCGCGAACGCGCTTGCCGCGATCAGCGCCGCGATAGCTCCAATGTCGCCCACGCCTGTCCTCCTCAAGCAGAGTTCCGCAGGACCCGACGTCCCCGGAACGCAGAACCATGGCACCCGTACCGGCCGGCACGCCGTCGGCGTTCAGCGGTAGCGGGCGAGCCCGCCAGCCCCAGACCCTACCGTCCGTGATGGAGACCGGCTCACGACGGTGAGGGGGTCAGCTCACCCAGCGGATCCCCGCTGACCGTCGGGAACGGGTCCTCTCCGGTAAGTGACGGGTCGGTGGTCGGCTGCGGCCTGGTCCGCTCATCGTCGATCGCGTTGCGTACCTTCACCGACACCAACGAGCCGGTGCACTCCGTCGCAGCGGCCGACGGGTCGGCGGACGGCACGACGGCCGGCTCACCGTCGACCGGCGGCGGCACGCACGTCGGCTCGCGTACCCACAGGTCCAGGGTCAACTCGTCGCGACGCCAGCAGGTGTAGCTGCCCTTCGTCTTCTGCTCCGGGCACCGGCTCACCTGCCACGGCCGCCAGCCGTCCTGACGCAGCGCGTCCTCGTAGACCCGCGCCGTGTCCTGCGGCGACTTCTCCGAGGTGACGGTGCGCTCCCGCAGCCGGCAGTCGAGCAGGCACCACCGGCTGCCGCTGACGTCGTCGACCGTCTTGGCGGCGGCCCAGCCGGGCACGTTCAGTTGATCCAGGTTGTCGAAGACCGGGTCACGGCTCAGCGTCCGGATGCCGAAGAAGAGCGGCACCGCACCGAGCAGCACGACGCTCACCACCACCAGCACCGCCGCCCGGAGTCGACGGCGCTCCCGCAACTGGCGGCGCAACTCGGACCGGGCACCCGGCTTGGCGTCCTCGGGCGGGTCCTGCCCGGCGGCGCGCAGCGCGGGCGGACCGGCCTGCTCACCTGCCGGCCGGTCCACCGGGCCGACCGGGGCCGGCACGGCGGCGGCGGCACGAGCCACCCCGACGGGCTCGCCGACCCGCTGAACGGTGCCACGGAGACGGTGTCCCTCGCCTCGACAGCAGCGGCGATGACGTCCCGG
>NZ_JBEZFA010000038.1:0-65952 GCF_040649215.1 Micromonospora sp. NPDC049044
GGCCTGCTCCCGGCGCACCTCGGCCTGCCGGGCGGCCAGCCAGGCGGCTTCCCGGGCGCGGGCGCGGCGGCGGCGGCGTCCCGCGAGGGCCTGGCCGCGCAGGTGGACGACGTACAGGGCGAGGAGGAGGAAGGTGACCGCGAAGCCGATCCAGAAGCCGGGGCTGGCGAACAGCACGCCGATCAGCTCGACAACGTTGAGCAGCAGCAGCGCGGCGAGCACCCGCCGACGCCGGTACACCGCCGGGGTGTGCTGGCGGCGGGGCGGCGGGCGGCGGCGGGACCGCTTCGGTGCGGGTGGCACGGCGCGTAGGCGACCGGAGCGACGGCCCGCCGGAGGCGCGGAGACCGGTGCGGTCAACGCTCCGGTAGTCGCATCCTCGCTCAGTGTGACGACAAGCGAGCGCGGCGGGTGTACCGGTCGCCGCCCCGGGACAGTACGGCGCCGCCGGCGGCGCTGGAGCACCCGCGCCGTCGACTGCGCCCGCTCCGCCACCAACCGCTCGGTGGCGTCGTACCGGCGAACCAACGCCGGGGCCAGTGCGAGCAGGCCGGCGGCGGCGAGGACGGCGAGGAGCACCGAGGTCGGCACCCTCACCCCTCCCGTCGCCGAATTCGAAGCAACCGCTCTCCGACCGCAGGATCTTCCACCGATCACGCCTAGGTGCGTGGATCGTCCGGCCGGAGAGCGTTCGCCGCAACTTGCAGTTACTTGAGGTTACGGCGCACCGACCAGGAAGCCGGCGCGCCGCGCCGATCCCGTCCGTGGGACAGCAGCTCAGCGGGCGGCGGCGCGTACCCGATGCCAGCGGGCCAACAGGCCGCCCTCGGCGGCGATCTCCTCACTCGTCATCGCGTATCCGATGTGGTCCCGCCAGGCGCCGTCGATGTGCATGTAGCGCACGTGGTACGACTCCTCACGGAAGCCCAGCTTTTCCACCACCCGCCGCGACGGCCGGTTCTCCGGACGGATGTTGACCTCCACCCGGTGCAGCCCGCCCGGACCGAACGCGTGGTCCACGGCGAGAGCGAGCGCCGTCGGGATCACCCCCTGACCGGCGACCCGGGCGTCCACCCAGTAGCCGACATAGCCGGAGCAGAGCGCCCGCCGCACGATGCTGCCCACGTTGATGTGCCCGACCAACCGGTCCCGGTCGGCCTCGCGCAGGCAGACCGCGAACGGCATGCCGTCACCCTCACGGGCCGAGCGCCGCTGGTCACGGAGCACCCAGCGGAACGCCGCCGGTGAGTTCAGCTCGTCCCAACCGCCGGGCAGTGACGACTCCCAGGGCGCCAACCAGGCCCGGTTGGCCCGCCGGATCTCCGACCACGGCACCGCGTCGGAGCGCCGGTAGGGGCGCAGCAACACCGGGCCGTCCGCCAACTCCACCGGCCAGCCCGGCGCCCGCGGGGGTCCGAAGAGACTCACAGGCACAGTCTCCCGCGCGCGACCGTGTCGCGCGCAAGTGGACCCACCGCGACGACCGGACGGCTGCGCGACGCCCGAATGGCCGGTCGGGACACCGTCACCGGCGGCGGTCCAGCAGCAGCACGTCCACCGTGGATCCGGCCGCCGCGGTGGTGACCCGCTCACCGAGCACCAGCAGCCCGTTCGCCTCGGCCAGCCCGGAGAGGGTGAAGGGCCCACCGCTGAGTGGCTGCACCGTGTACCCGCCGCCGCGCCGCTCGGCGACGTGCGCGGGCCGGAACTCGCGCAGCCCGCCCGGCGACGACACGGTCTCCAGCAGGTGCGCCCGCACGCTGGGTCGGAACACCGGCTCGGCGCCGGCGAGCAGTTGGATGGCGGGGCGGGCCAGCACCTCGAAGCCGATCAACGCGGCGCCCGGGTCGCCGGGCAGGCAGACCACCGGCACCTCCTCGGCGCCGACGGTGCCGAACCCGAGCGCGGTGCCGGGATAGAGCGCCACGTCGGTGAACGTGACAGGCCCGGCCCGGCCGCCCTCGCGGCGGGACAGGATCCGGCGCACCATGTCCCCGGGGCCGGTGCCGGTGCCCCCGGTGGTGATGATCAGGTCGGCGCGCAGGGTCTGGTCCTCCAGCAGCCCGCGCAGCCCCTCCGGGTCGTCGTCGCAGATCCCCACCCGGTACGCGAGTGCGCCCACCTCGGCGGCGGCTGCGGTCAACGCGTGCGAGTTGGCGTCCACCACCTGACCGGGCTGGCTGCCCCGGCCCACGTCGACGAGTTCGTCGCCGGTGGCCACGATGACCACCCGCGGGCTGGGCCGGACCACCACGTGCCCGATGCCGGTGGCGGCGAAGACCGCGACGAGCGCCGGGGAGACGTACGTGCCGGCGCGGGCGAGCAGGGTGCCGGCGGGCAGTTCCTCACCGGCGCGGCGTACCCCGTACCCCCGTTTGGGGGTGCGGAAGATCTCCACGGCGGCCATGCCCTGGTCGGTCCACTCGACCGGGACCACCACGTCGGCGGCGACCGGCAGCGGCGCCCCGGCGGCCACCGAGAAGCACGAGCCCGGGGTGAGGCGGACCGGCCGCCAGCTCGCCGCCCCGAGATCGCCGACGACGTTGAGCCGGATCGTCCGCCCACCGGGCGTGCCGGAGGGGGCCGGGACGTAACTCGGGCCCCGGCCCCCTCCGGAAATGTCCTCCCAGCGGGCCGCGTAACCGTCCACGGCAGCCTGGTCGAAGGCCGGGAAGGCGTGCGGCGCGACGACGTCCTCGGCGAGGACGTTGCCGTGCGCCTGGGTGAGGTCGAGGTCGAGTGGCGGCAGCGCGCGTAACCTGCGCAGCACACTGCCCAGGTAGTCGGCGAGCGGCGTCAACTCGTTCGCGGCCGCCTCGGCGTCGGCCGTCGCTGTCATGTACCAGATCCGCCTGCCGCGTCGGCCTTGACGAAGTCGGCAAGCCAGGACCGGAACTCGCTGCCCAGGTCCTCACGCTCGGCGGCGATCTGCACCACCGTCTGGAGGTAGCCCAGCGGCATGCCGGTGTCGTAACGGGTGCCCCGGTAGACGATCGCGTGCACCGGGGTGCCCTCGGTGCGCAGCAGCTCCATCGCGTCGGTCAGCTGGATCTCGCCGCCGCTGCCCGGCTTGGTCCGCCGGATCGCGTCGAAGATCTTGCCGGGCAGGACGTACCGGCCGAGCACCGCGAGGTTGCTCGGGGCGTCCTCGGGCTGGGGCTTCTCCACCATCCCGGTCACCTTGACCACCTCACCGATGTCGGTCAGCTCGGCCTCGGCGGGCTCGACGGAGGCGATACCGTACCGCTTGGTCTCGGCCGGGTCGACCTCGAAGAAGGCGAGCACCACACCGCCGGTGCGGGCCTGCAACTCGAGCATCGCCGGCAGCAGCGGCTCCGCCGGCTTGACGAACTCGTCGCCGAGCAGCACCGCGAAGGGCTGGTCGCCGACGTGCGACTCGGCGTACCCGACGGCGTGGCCGAGCCCGAGCTGCTCGGGCTGCCGCACTGTGTAGATCTCGGCCAGCTCGCTGGGCCCACGCACGGCGGCCAGCCGCTCGGTGTCGCCCTTCTCCGCCAGCCTGGCCTCCAGGTCCGGACGACGATCGAAGTGGTCCACCATCGATGTCTTACCCCGTCCGGTGATCAGCAACACGTCGCCGATGCCAGCCTGGGTGGCTTCCTCGACGATGTACTGCAACACCGGCCGGTCCACCACCGGCAGCAACTCCTTGGGCACCGCCTTGGTGGCCGGCAGGAACCGGGTGGCCAGTCCGGCGGCCGGGATGACGGCCTTGACCGCCAGGGGACGGCCGGTTGCGGCGGCCGTCGATGAGGGGTTCGCTGAGTGCTCCGACATGCCGCGAGACTATCGGCCACGGCTCTGCCGCGGCGGGTGTGGCCCAGAAGACGCGCCGCCACCCGACCCCGGCCGGGTGGCATCCGGGCCGGCGCGGGCCGCCTCCGCGTCGATGTCCGCCGGGTCGTCGGCCGGGTCGGACCGGGCGTGCGCGGGCGACCCTTCCGGTACGCCCGCCGCCGGCTCCGACCGGGCGGACCCGCCCGGCTCCCGGTTGACCTGCACCGGCTGACCGGCGCGCGGCAGCCCGTCGGGTGGGCTCACGGCACCGGCGAGCACAGGTATCTCCCGGGTGGCCACGTCCGGGCGTACCTCGGCGACCCGGTAGGTGTCGCGGCCGGCCGCCTTGGCGGCGTAGAGCGCGTCGTCGGCGGCTTCCAGCACCTCCCGCCCGGTGCTGCCGTTGTCCGGATAGACGGCGATGCCCACCGACACCGTCACCACCACCGGCCCGGCGTACGCCTCGACAGCGATCGGCGTCTCGCGGACCGCCGCGCCGAGCCGCTCGGCCACGATCGCCGCGCCCCGCGCGTCGGTCTCCGGCAGCAGCAACACGAACTCCTCACCGCCCTGGCGGAAGGCGAGGTCCACCTCACGGATCTCGCCGCGCACCCGCCGGGCGAACTCGGCGAGCACGGTGTCCCCCGCGGCGTGCCCGTACGTGTCGTTGACGTCCTTGAACCGGTCGAGGTCCAGGGCGAGGACGCTGAGCATCCGCCCGAAGCGGCTGGCCCGCTCCACCTCACGCCGGATCGACTCGCGCAGGTAGCGGTAGTTCCACAGCCCGGTGAGCGGGTCGGTGAGGGAGAGCCGCTGGGCCTCCTCGTGCACCCGGACGTTGTCGACCGCCACCGCCGCGTGGCTGGCGAAGGTGCGCAGGGTGGCCAGGTCGTCGTCGTCGAACTCGTCGGCGCCCAGCCGGTCGTAGAGGGCCAGCACACCGAGCGCCACCGCCACGCCGGCCTCGTCGGTCGGGCCGGCGGATCCGCTGAGGGTGGTCGCGCCCGGGGTGGCGAACGGGACAGCGACGTAGGTGCGGCAGCGCGGCTCGATGGACGGGGTGTCGGTCGGCTCGGCCGTACCCCGTTGTGGTTCCCCGGTGGCGGCGACGGCACCGACCACACCGACCCCGACCGGCACCCGGAGTGTCGGCGGCCCGTCCGCGTCCGTCTCGGGCCAGCGCCCGGCCAACCCCTCGGTGCACTGCGCGACGAGCATCCCGCCGGTCTCCACGAGCAGCACCGCGCCGGCCCGCGCGCCGGTGGCGCCGATGGCGCTGTGCAGGATCACCCGGAGGATGCGTTGCAGGTCGTGGGTGCTGGCCAGAGTGTCGCCAAGCACGGCGAGGTGACCGCGGAGCTGGTCGCGGTTGCTGGTGAGCGCCGCGACGTAGGCACCGGTCTCCCGGGTCATCCGGTTGAACGCGGCGGCCAGCCGGCCCAACTCGTCGCGGCTGCGAACCGGCACCCGGGCGGTCAGGTCGCCGTGTGCCACCCGGTCGACCGCGCCGGCCAACTCCATGAGCGGCCGGGTGGTCATCCGGGCCAGCCGCCAGGCGGTCAGTACGGCGAGCAGCGCGGCCACCACGACCACCCCGATCAGCGTGGCGTGCAGCCCCGCGGGGCGCTCGCTGGGCACGGAGACCACGAGTGGCAGCGGCTGCGCGTCGGAGGGCCCGATCCTGCGCACGTACCGGCCCTGGCTGGTCTCGGTCACCCGCTCACCGTTGACGGCGCTGGCGGCGGCGAGTACCGCGTCGCGTACCTCGCGGGACTCGGTCGTGTGGGTGACCCGGGCGGCGCTGGCGCTGCCGTCGAGCAGGGTGACCGCCACTCCGGTCACCGCCGCCAGCCGGGCCACGAAGGCCGGGTCGACAAGTTGCCCGGCGGTCACCGTGCCCAGCAGCGCACCGGCACGGTCGTGCAGGTCGACGTGGGCGGCCAGCGCGCGGACCGGGCTTGTCGCCGACGTGGTGGGGCCGGAGCAGTCCCGCCACGGGGTCGACGGCGCCCCGGGCGAGAGGTAGCTGACCTGGCCGTGCACATCACTGATCAGAACCGCGGCGACCAGGCCCCGGCCGATCAGTTGGGCCGCCGCGACTGCCGGATCGGCGCTGAGAGCCACCACGTCGGCGGTGGCGCGCAACTGCTGGCACAGCGCGTCGATCGAGGTACGCACTGTGGACGCCGCCACCGCCAGGCGCTCGGTGGAGCGGCTGCGGTCGACGGCACTGACTGTGGAGGCGACGAAGAGCGCGCCGAGCAGGACCGGGCCGAGCACCACCACGAGGAAGGCTGCCGTCAACCGCCCGCGTAGCGTCACTCGGTCCCCCCGGAAGTTCCGCCTCCGTTGCTTGCGATGCTGACACAGTGCAACCGCTAGAGAGGCGTTGCGTCAGGAGTGTTGCGTGGCGGAATTTTCTGATGAAGCAGAAGTGACCCGGGAGGCGAAGCGGAACGCCCGCGTCGAACTGCTCGCCCGCCGCCGGTCACTGAGCGGCCCCACCCGGGCCGTCGCCGCCGGGCGCGTGCAGGCCGAGCTGGTCACGCTGGTACGCCGGCTGCGCCCAGGCCGGATGGCGGCGTACGTGCCGGTCGGCTCGGAACCCGGCGGCGCGGATCTGCCGGAGGTGCTGCGTGCGGCCCTCCCGGTCGACGCCGAACTGCTGCTGCCGGTCCTGCGCACCGACCTGGATCTGGACTGGGCGGCGTATTCCGGGCCCGGAGCCTTGATCGCCGCCGGTCGGGGTATCCGGGAGCCGGCCGGTGCCCGGCTCGGGGTGGCCGCCCTGGCGGAGGTGGATCTGGTGCTCGTACCGGCTCTCGCTGTCGACCGCCTCGGCCGGCGGCTCGGGCGTGGCGGCGGCTCGTACGACCGGGCCCTCGCCCGGGTGCCCGCGTCGACGCTGACGGTGGTGCCCCTGCACGACGGCGAACTGGTCGAGGTGCTGCCCGTGGAACCGCACGACCGTCGGGTCCGCGCGGTCGTCACCCCCGCCGACGGGGTGCGTACGCTTGACGCCGGCCCGGGTGCGCCGCACGGTGTCGCGCCCCACACGTCCGCTGGACGAACCCGGGGCGAATGACGCACCATTGGCACTCGAATAGGTCGAGTGCCAACTGGCTGAGCCCAGATCCGGAGGAGAACGTGCCCACGTACCAGTACGCCTGCACCACGTGCGGTCACCAGCTCGAGGCGGTGCAGTCCTTCTCTGACGAGCCGCTGACCGAGTGCCCGGCGTGTCAGGGGCGGCTGCGCAAGGTCTTCAACTCGGTCGGCATCGTCTTCAAGGGTTCGGGCTTCTACCGCACCGACTCGCGGGCGTCCGGCTCCGAGGTCACGGCCGGCGGCACCACCGGCAAGTCCGCCAAGTCCGCGTCATCGTCCTCGGGCGCGGACTCCGGGTCGTCCTCCTCGTCGTCCTCGTCCTCGTCGTCGGGCTCGTCCTCGTCGTCGTCCTCGTCCTCGTCGTCGGGCTCGTCCTCGGCCGGGTCGTCGGGCTCGTCCTCGGCCGGGTCGTCGGGCTCGTCTGGCGGGTCGAGCGGTGGCAAGGCCCCGGCGGCCAGCTCCGCGTCCTGACCGGCAGGCGCCGACCAGCCGGCGGCCCGCCCCGGTGGGCCCGGCGCGGCCCGCAGGCCTAGCAGATCGAGGCGGCCGGCGGGAGTTGTCCACAGGCTGTCCGGTTATCCACAGACAGCGGCGAACGGCCGGCTGAGCAGGGCGTGAGCCGCCTAGTCTGCCACCCACGGGTCGTCAGTGCGACGCCCGTGGGTGGGAGGCGGCAGAGCGATGGGCGATCCGGACTCCGCGCGGGCGTTACGTCCGCTGCGTCGACCCAGGCTGCCTGCCAGGCCTGCCCTGTTCCGGGCCGGCCTGGTCGCCGCCCTGCTCGGCCTGGCCGCCGCCGTACTGCACACGCCTCCCGGATGCCCGCCAGCCGCCGCGCCCGGGCCCGCCGCTGTGCCGACGGGAGCAACCGCCACCGCGGGACAGCCCGCCGACGGCAGAGCAACCACCGACGGCAGACCGGACGGGAGCGACACGGGTGGCCCGTTGCCGCTGCCGAGCGGCGCGGTCGGGGTGCCGGTCCGGTTGGCCGAGCCGGCCGCCCTGGCGGTGGTCCGCCGGGGATCCCGGGTCGACCTGCTCGCGGCGGCACCGGGCGGGGCGAGCCCGGACGCGGCGTTACTCGCTCCCGCGGCGCTGGTGTTGGACGTGTTGGGCGCCGACGCGGCCGACGGCTCCGCGGCGCTCTACCTGGCGCTCCGCCCGGACCAGGCGCAACGCACCGTCGGGCTGCCGGAGGGCACCCGCTTCGCAGTTGTCGTACGCAACTGAATCACGCGGTCGAGGCGGGCGGCACCACCGCCCCGCAGGGTTCCTGTTCGAGATGATCGACGAGGGCTGGGCCGCGCCGGGCGTCAGTCCCAGTGCGGGGGGCGTTCGGCGAGCAGCCAGTCGTCGTTGCCGGCGGCCCGTTCGCCCCAGCCCTGGTCCGTGTCGTCGGAGGTCTGCTCGGGCAGCACCACGAAGTCTTCGCTCAGGTCGACGGTGCGGTCGTCGTCGGGCGCGGCCTGGGTGCCGGGGTCCATGGTGCTCACGAGCGGCAAGACTAGCGCAGCGGGATCGGCTGCCGGCCGGTCGCCAGCGGTGGCGCGTCGTGCAGAAGCGGACGGGCCGCCGGCCGCGTTGGTAGCGTCGGACGGCGTGACGACCCCCAGCGGTGGCAGCACCCCGGACGACTACTGGCGACGGCCCGGCACCGGTGACGAAGCGGCGACGGTGCAGCCCCCGGCCGCGTCCACAGACGCCGCCGCGGGTGGCTACGCCGGCCCGCCGCCGACCGTGCCGCCGCCGACCGGTTGGCGTCCACCGGTACATCTTCAGCCGGCACCGCCCCGACGACTGCCACCGCAGGACATGACCGAACTCGACGTGGTCGAGCAACGCGCACAGCGGGTCACGTACGGCTTCGCCGCGGGGGCCGGTGTGGTGCTGCTCGTCGTGGTCTGCCTGCTCTGCTCGCGAATCATCTTCTGAGCGGCCGGCAGAGCAGATCAGAGGGTGGTGCCCCAGACGGCCTCGGCGCCGCTGTGGCCGGTCAGGTAGACGTAGACCAGGGCGGCGATGGACAGGGCCACGACCGCCACCGCCAGCACGGGGGTGACCAGCGCCGGCAGCCGCGGCACCCGGGGGTGCCCACTTGTCACCACCAGCAGCAGGATGGCCGCGATCCCGAGCGGCACCACGATCCGGAACAGGATGTCGCCGTAGCGGGAGTGGTCGAAGATCTGATCGAGGATCGGCCCCTGGAAACCCCTGGCGACGAGCGCGTCGGTGAACGCCTCGCCCGACTCGACGGCCACGAACGCCGTCACCGGCGCCACCACGGCGAGCAGGCCCAGGGCCCAGTCCAGCCGGTACCGCCACCCCGGCAGCCCCACGTACGCCATGGCCAGCACCGCCAGCAGCGGCACGAACACGACAACCGCGTGGACCACCAGGACGTGTCCCGGTAGACCCAGGATCTCCTCGAACATCGAACCCTCCAGGTAGATCATGGTCAGGAGAGGGCCAGCGTACGGTCCGCCGGCCGTACGCAGGCTCTCGACCGGTCACACGCGCCACGCGTCGATCGGGTTCACCGGCTCGGGCGACGGACCTGATCTTCCCGGGCTGTGTCGGTGACCACCCGGACCGGGCGACGGTTGTCGATGCCGGTCGCGCGTGCTGTCATTGGCGCATGTCCGCCGCCGAGGAGTTGCTGCGATCGAAGGGCCTGCGGGTCACGCGGCCCCGCCTCGCCGTGCTCGACGTGCTGGCCGGCGGCGGCCATCTGGAGGTCGACGAGATCAGCCGGCGCGTTCGGGAACGCCTCGACTCGGTCTCCACCCAGGCGGTGTACGACGTGCTCGGCGCGCTGTCCCGGGCCGGGTTGTCCCGCCGGATCGAGCCGGCCGGCGGTCCCGCCCGCTACGAGGCACGTGTCGGCGACAACCACCACCACGTTGTCTGCCGGGGCTGCGGCGAGATCGCCGACATCGACTGCGCGGTGGGCAGCGCACCGTGTCTGGAGCCGAACGTGTCGCACGGGTTCGAGGTGGACGAGGCGGAAGTGACCTTCTGGGGTCTCTGCCCGGCCTGCCGGGCACGCCGCTCCGCCGACGGGTGACCCGACGGCATCGACGGGACGTGTCCCACGGGGTCGGCGCGGGCGTGGCACTCTTGGGCGGTGGACTCCGATGACCTCGGCCTCTTCGGTCCAGGTTCGGTCACGTGGAAGGTGCACGAGGAGCCGATCCTGATCGTCGCCGGCCTGCGCTCGCTCTACCTCCAGGCGTTGCACCCCCGGGCGATGGCCGGGGTCGCGCAGAACAGCAACTACCGCACCGACGCCTGGGGCCGCCTGGTCCGCACCGCCACCTACGTCGCGACCACCGTCTACGGGACCACTGCCGAGGTGGAGACGGCCGGAGCCCGGCTCCGTCGGCTGCACGGCCGGCTGCGGGCCACCGACCCGCAGACCGGTGAGGAGTTCCGGATCGACGAGCCCGACCTGCTGCGCTGGGTGCATGTCACCGAGGTCGAGTCGTTCCTCAGCACCGCCCGGCGGGCCGGACTGCCGCTGACCGACGACGAGGTGGACGGCTACTACACCGAACAGCGTCGTTCGGCCGCCCTTGTCGGTCTGGACCCGGCCTCCGTGCCGGGCACCGCGGCCGAGGTCACTGACTACTACCGGGCCGTCCGCCCGCAGTTGCGGATGACCAGGGAGGCCGCCGAGACGGCGCTCTTCCTCACCGTCCCGCCGCTGCCGTGGAAGCTCAGCCTGCCGGCCCGGTTGGGGCTCACTCTCGGCCCGCCACGCTGGGCGTACCTGGGGATCGCCGGCACCGCCTTCGCACTGCTGCCGGCCTGGGCCCGCCGGATGTACGGCGGGCTCGGTCTGCCCACCACCGCGGTGTCGGCGGACCTGAGCGTGCGGGCGTTGCGGCTCGCGCTCGCCGCAGTGCCCCGTCGCTATCTGGAGGGGCCGTTGATCCAGGCCGCCAAGGAGCGGGCCGCGCGTCGCGCCGCCACCCCGCTGGCCGGCTGACCGGCCGCCGCGACCGGAGGTCAGCCGTCGACGTGCCGCTCCATGGCCGCCCACGGCTCCTTGCCCGGCACCTGCGCCCCGGTCGGGCAGTGCCGCCGGAAGTCGCACCACCCGCAGCGCGGGCCGGGTGCCACCGGGAAGGTCTCGTCCGCGTCGGCACCGTCCGCGACCGCCCGTTCGGCGGCCATGATGTCGCGGGCCGTCTGCTCCGCGCGGGTCAACTGCCGGGCCAGCGAGTCGACGGTGTGGTCGTGGCTGGCGACCGTGCCGGTCGGCAGGTGGTGCAGCTCCACCCGCCGGCAGGGCCGGCGGAACACCCGCTCGGCGGCGTACGCGTAGAGCGCCAACGCCTGCGAACCGCGGGCGTCGTCGCTGTCCAGCCCGGTGCGGCCGGTCTTGTAGTCGACGATGACCAGCTCGGGCCCGTCCGGCCCGGGACGCGAGTCGATCCGGTCGGCTCGACCGTTGAACGCCAGCACGGCGGTCTTGACCGCCACCACCCGCTCCACGCCGATCGGGTCGGAATCGGCCTCAAGCGTGTCGACGTACGCCTCCAACCAGCCCAACGCCCGCCGGTAGGCGGCCCGCTCCTGCTCGTCGTCGCGGTAACCCTCCCGCACCCAGGTGCCCTTGAGCAGGGTGGCCAGCGCTTCGGGTCGACGCCGGTCGGTGGGCAGCGCGTACCAGTTCTTCAGGGCGGTGTGCACGCTCGCACCGAGCGAGTTGTGCGCCCACGGCGGGCCCTTGGGCGGGGCCGGCCGGTCGACGTAGGAGTAGCGGTAACGGCGCGGGCAGTCCGCGTACGCACCGAGTCGGCTCGGTGTGCAGACGAACAGGCGCTCCGGCATGCCCTCGAAGCCGAGCTGCTCGGCACCGCCGGCACGCTGTCGGGGAGCCCGGCCACCGGCCGCCGGCCGTCCCGCTGAGGAGGATGGTCGCACCCCGTGATCCTGCCACCCACCCCCGACATCGGGCGTACGCCGGTCAGGTCATGTTCACGTACTGCGTGACGAAGGCGAACACCGCGTCGGCGATCAACTGGACGGCGATCGCGGCAAGCAGCAGGCCGGCGATCCTGGTCAGCACCTCGATCCCGCCCGGTCGGAGGATCTTCACGATGCCGCCGGAGAAGCGCAGGACGATCCAGACCGCGAGCATCACGGCGAGGATCGCCACGGCGATGGCCGTGAAGTCGCCCCACCCGTCGGCCTGCTGAACGAAGAGCATGGTCGCCACGATCGCGCCCGGACCGGCGAGCAGTGGGGTGCCCAGTGGCACCAGGGCAATGTTCGAGGTGGCGTCCGAGCTCGGGCCGTCGGTCTTTCCGGTGAGCAGTTCCAGGGCGACGAGCACGAGCAGCAGCCCACCGGCCGCCTGCAACGCCGGTAGGTCGACGTGTAGGTAGTCGAGCAGGGTCTGCCCCGCCACCGCGAAGACCACGATCACGCCCAACGCCAGCGTGACGGCCTGCCAGGCGGCCCGGTTACGGTCCCGGGCGGGCAGCGGGCCGGTCAACGCCAGGAAGATCGGCATCATGCCCGGCGGGTCAGTGATCACCAGCAGGGTCACGAAAACCTCGCCGAACAGCTTGAGATCCACGTGATCAACCTAGCCGCGGCACAGTGGGCGAAATACCCGGATCAGCCCGAAGCGACCTCGGTCACCCCAGCGGCCACGATCCGCTCGTACGCTTCGACGCTCGTGGTGAAGGCACCGAGTTGGACGGTCTTGTGGGTGCCATGGAAGTCCGACGAACCGGTGACGAACAGGCCCAACTCGGCGGCGAGCGCCCGCACGTGCTCCCGCTCGGCCGGGCTGTGGTCCTCGTGGTCGGCCTCAAGCCCGGCCAGCCCCGCGACGGCCAGCTCGGCGATCAACTCGTCGGGCACCACCCGACCGCGCCGACTGGCCCGGGGATGGGCGAAGACCGGCACTCCGCCGGCCGACCGGACCAGGTCGATCGCCCGGAACACGTCGATGTCGTCCTTGGGCAGCCGGTAGCGTTCGCCCAGCCAGTCCGGGCCGAACGCCTCCCGGGTGCTATCGACCAGGCCGGCCCGGATCAATGCCTGCGCGATGTGCGGGCGGCCCACAGTGCCGCCGCCGGCACCGGCCAGGATCTCCGGCCAGCTCACGTCGATGCCGTCGGCGCGCAGCAACCCGACGATCCGTTCGCCGCGCTCCTCCCGGGCGGCCCGCACCCGCCCCAGCTCGGCCACCAGTTCCGGGTGCTCCGGGTCGAACAGGTACGCGAGCAGGTGCAACGGCACCGCCGGCCGGGTGCCGGACCATCGACAGGACAGCTCCGCCCCGCGGATCAGGCGCAGTCCCGGCGGCAGCGCCCGCACGGCCGGCGCCCAGCCGGCGGTGGTGTCGTGGTCGGTGATCGCCAGCACGTCCAGCCCCGCCTCGGCGGCAGCCCGAACCAGCTCGGCCGGGGGCAGGGTGCCGTCGCTGGCCGTCGAGTGGGTGTGCAGGTCGATGCGCGGCGCAGAGCCGGTACGCGAGGTCACCGTCCGACGCTACCGAGGAACACCCGAGCCCGGCTCACGAAGGTCACCTCGACCGGGGTGGGTCAGAAGCCGGCCACCAGGATCGGACGGTCCCCGGCCGGCACACCGGAGACCGCGGCGGGGCTGGCGGGTATTCCGGCCCGCACCCGGCCGACGTCGACCCGGACCAGCTCGCCTGCCGGGTCGAGGTAGGCGGCGTGGGACTCGTCGGTCCAGACGACAGCGCCGGTGATCGGTGGCCCGGCCGAGACGGCGGTCGGGTTCGACCCGAGCCGCCGGAGGTCGATCAGCAGCGCCTGCCTGGCCTTGCCGACCAGCCCGTTCACCAGCAGCCACCGCCCGTCGGCGGAGATCTCGCCGGCTCCGTCCTGGCTGAGCTGCGGCCCGCAACCGGTCTCGACCGGGTTCAGCCGGGTCGGGTCGAGCGCGGCCAGGCAGGTCCGACCCGCGCCGGTGGAGATCTGCCCGACGAGCCGCCCGTCGGGCAGCCCCCCGTAGAAGTTGAGGGTCTTCTGCTCGACGGCCCCGGTCAACGGCCCCGCGGCGGGCCGCCAGAGAGTGTGGCCGGCGTCCGCCGGGTCGGGTCGGACCAGCACGCTGTCGCCGACGAACCGGACGGGCACCGCGCCGGCGGGCGCCGCGGTGCGCGCCGCACCGATGAGCTGACCGCCGACCACCCCCGCCACCAGCAGGTCGCCGCCGTCCCGCCAGGCGACCTGGCGGCTGTCCGGGGCCAGGACGATCGGGCCCGCTCCGGCCAGCAGCACCTGCACCAGGCCGTCGTTCTGCACCATCCAGAGCGAACGGCCTGCGGTCTTCTGCGTGCTGACCACCAGCCAACCGCCGCCGCCGGGTAGGAGCTGGGCCCGTTCGGCAGGCCCGACGTCGGACAGCACCAGTCGTCGTCCGTCCGCGTTGACAAGGATCTCGCTGCCGAGCGCGGCGAGCGACGGCGCGGGCGAGGGAACGGCGCCCGGAACGCTTGCCGTCGGCATCGGCCGACCGGACGGATCCGGATCTCCGATCACCACGATGGGCGCCCCGTCGCGCCCGGTTTCGGCACCGAGCTGTGCCATGCCGGCGCTGAGCAGGACGGTGACGACCGCCGCGACGGCGAGGCCGGCAGCGGTACGCCGACGCCGGATCCGGTTCGCCCGGCGGATGGCCTGGCCGGCCGGGTCGACGCCCAGTGGGCGGGCAAGGGCGACCTGGTGCGAGAGAGTCTCCCGCACCGCACCTTCCAGTTCGTCAGGCGGCACCTGGTAAGAACGCCGCGGCCCGTCCGTCAGGTTGTCGGACTGACCTGGCAATGCGCTCACTGCTGCTCCCCGGGGCCGGTGCCGACGGGCACGACCACCGGGGCGGCGGGAAGCACGACCTGCGGACCGGTCGGTCTCGGCGCGGCCGGGCGGACGGCGGGGCGGGGCACGGGTCGACCGGCCGGCTGCCGGCCGCTGGACGGGGCGGTGGCACCGGTGGCCGGGACCGGTCCGCTCGGTGCCCCCGGGCCGCCGCGCCGGGCAGCACCGGCAGCAGCCGGCCGACCGGCAGCGCCAGCGCCAGCCGAGCGACCGGCGGCACCGGGAGTGGCGGTCAGGTCCGGTGCGTCGGCGCCCATCCGACGACGCAGCGTGGCAAGCGCCCGGGATGCCTGGCTCTTCACGGTGCCGGGTGAGATGTCCAGCATCGCGGCGGTCTGCGCCTCCGACATGTCCTCGTAGTAGCGGAGCACCAGCACCGCCCGCTGCCGACCGGGCAACTCCCGGAGGTGCCGCCAGAGCAGGTCCCGGTCGAGTTGCTGCGAGATCTCGTCGACGCCGGCCCGTTCCGGCAGCACCTCGGTGGGGCGTTCACCGTGCCAGCGTCGCCGCCACCAGCTTGTCGATGTGTTGACCATCACACGCCTGGCGTACGACTCGACGGCCTCGATTCCGCCGAGCCGCTTCCACGCCAGGTAGGTCTTGGTCAACGCCGTCTGGAGCAGATCCTCGGCAGTGGCCCAGTCTCCGGTGAGCAGATAGGCGGTGCGTAGGAGCGCGGCGGAGCGGGCCGCGACGAACTCGCGGAACTGCTCCTCCAACGGGTCCCTGCTCGCCACCGCCCACCTCCGCACCCCAGCCGTCCTGGCAGAGTGCCACGTCAGAGGCGTTCCGGTCCATGACGAAAGGTGCGCACTTACTCCGATGTTCGGTCGGAAACCTTCACGCCCCGTCGTCGGCCTTGGCCTCGTCGGCCTCCTTGCCGAGCCGAGCCTCGACCGCCTGCGGCTCGTACATCTCCTCGACCACACGCAGGTAGAGCTCGTTCGGGTTGGGCAGATTCTTGACCTCGCGGAGCGCCTGCTCCTGGCCGGCGGACTCCAGCACGAAGGTGCCGTAGTTGAGGGCGCGACCCGTCGGCGTCTGCTCGTACTTCATGTCGGTGACCCGGACCAGCGGCATCATCGCCACCTTGCGGGTGACGATGCCGTTGACCACCATGACCCGCTTGTTGGTCAGGATGAAACGGTCATACCACCAGTCGGCGACCTTCCACGCCACCCACCCCATCACCGCGAACCAGAGCAGCACGGCGATTGTGGTCAACGCGCCCACGCCGTTTCCGGCGAGGAAGCCGGAGAGGTAGCCGAGCACGAAGGTCGCCGCGACGCCGATGAGCAGCGGGTTGGTGAGGTGGATCCAGTGCCGCTTCCACTCGCCCCGGTAGCGCTCGGTGGGGAAGAGGTAGCGGGCGACAAGCGAGCTGGGCTCGTCCTCCAGGGGCAGCACCCGCCGGGGAGTCGCGCCTGTCGCGTCGGCCCGCAACCCGGCCAGCTCGTCCTCGGAGATCTGCGGCTGCTGGTAGCCGGCCTCCGGGTCACGAATCCACGATCGACCCGAACGACCCTGGCCGGCATAGCCAGGCCCGTCGCCGTAGCCGACGTCGTCCGAAAGGGACGGACCGTCGGACAGGCCGGGACCGGCCCCGTAGTCCGGGCCGTCATCAGGCCCGATCCGCGGGATCGGCTCAGTGTCGCGCTCGCGACGCTCCCGGTCGGGGTCGTCCGGGTCGAAGGGTGGACCGGAAGGGCTGCCCATCGGCGGTTAAGCGACGAGACTGGTGAAGAAGTCGCCGAACCCCTGAGCGATATCCATGATCCCGCCGCCGAGCGACTTGAACACGTCCGCCGCAGAGTTTGGCCGGTAGGCGACGAAGAAGATCAAGAATGCGATTCCGGCCCAGGTGAGGACCTTCTTGACCATGGCGGGCCATCCTCTCGCGCGGCGCCGGGTCCCATTACCGCAGCGGCACCCAGAGTATCAGTGTGGTGTCGTACAGTGAATATCTGCGTCCGTTCTCCGTCAATCCGGGAGACTTGTCAAGCCCTCCCGGGTAGGTACGGAGACGGTGCGCCGTACACGAGCTCGGGCGGAGTCCACTCGGTCAGGTCGTGTAACACGACATCTTCCGCGAGCAGATGACCCGCACTCGCCGGCCAGGCTATCGCATGGAGCCACATTCCCCGAGCTTCGCCGGCGTACGCGCTTCGATCCGTTGGAGAATTCACCAACCACAGTGGAGTCGGATGACCGCCGACCCGGATCCTGGCCTGGCCCACGTGGTCGGGATGACCTGGCCCCGGGTCGGTGAGCGCGCCGGCCAACTGCGGTCCCGGATCCGGCCCGGCCAGTCCGGCGAGCCGGGTGCCCAGGCCGACGCCCGGCTCCTCGGCCACGAAGACCAGGTCCGCCGGGCCACCGCCGAGTGGCGCCGGGCCCGCACAGGCCACCGCTGTCGCCCGCACGCCCGTCCGCTCGTCCCCGGCGTACGCCACGCCGGTGAGCGTCCAGCCGGGCGGCAGCGGCCACGGGCACCACAACGGGGTCGCCGGCGGGTCCGCGGTCGCGGTGATCCGCTCCACCACGCTCGCCACGATCTCCGCTCCGATGTGCTCAGGCACGTGCAACGGCGGCACCGGGCCGCAGCGCAGACACCTCGAGTCGGTGTGCATCAGATCCGGCGCCCGCACCGGGCTCCCGCATCTCGGACAACTCACCGCGACACTCACATCTCCACCGTCGTCCTCGACCGACGGCACGTCAAGCCGGAACGTCCGATTCGGCCCCCGGGTGCGACTCAGTCCGGGGGCGTGCCAGCGTGCGCACGAATCCAGGCGTGCATCGCGATGCCGCTGGCCACGCCCGCGTTGATCGACCTCGTCGAGCCGTACTGGGCGATGGAATAGAGCCTGTCGCACGCGGCGCGGGCCGGCGCGGAGAGACCGGGCCCCTCCTGGCCGAACAGCAGCACACAGGCGCGGGGCAGGGTGCCGGTCTCCAGCGGGAGCGAGCCGGGCAGGTTGTCGATGCCGAACACCGGCAGCCGCCGACCGGCCGCCCAGGCGACGAACTCCTCGATCGTCTCGTGGTGCCGCACGTGCTGGTAGCGATCGGTCACCATGGCGCCGCGCCGGTTCCACCGGCGCCGCCCGACGATGTGCACCTCGGCGGCGTTGAACGCGTTGGCGTTGCGGACCACAGTGCCGATGTTGAAGTCGTGCTGCCAGTTCTCGATCGCCACGTGGAAGCCGTGCCGGTGCCGGTCCAGGTCGGCGACGATCGCCTCGTGCCGCCAGTAGCGGTAGCGGTCGACGACGTTGCGCCGGTCCCCCTCCGCAAGCAACTGCGGGTCGTAACGCGGGTCGTCCGGTGGGTCCCCCGGCCAGGGGCCCACGCCCACCTCAAGCTGGTCGTCGGTCACGGTCATCAGAGGGTACGGACCGGGTCGGCGCTCGGCGCGACGGCCTGCCGGTCAGCCCAGCCCGAGCGCGGCACCGAGTCGGTCCAGGAAGCGCCGGTCCGCCGGGGTGGCGTGTTGGTCCACCCGGCGTTCGCCGGGGCCGGGCACCGCGCGGCAGACCCGGGCCGCGACCGACTGCACCCACTGGCGGTACGCGGCCGAGTCCGCCGGGTCGGCGCGTCGCCCGAGCACCCGGCTCGCGGCGCGACAGGTGGCCAGCAGATCCACCGGGTCGGCGAGGCGTTCGGTGGGCGGCGAGGTGCCGTCGTGCCGGGCGTAGATGGCGGCGACCACCGCCCGGACCAGGTCGCTGTCCGAGGCACGACCCGCGGCCACGGCGTCCAGGCCGGCCAGCCCCGCCCTGACCCCCCGTTCCGGGCGACCGGGGCCGGGAGCCGCGGTGGCCACGAGAACCCGGCCGGGAAGGCTGACGAGCAGGTCCCACTCGGCGGCGGAGTAGACAGCGGTGGTCAGGGGTGCGGCTCGACGGCCGGCAGAGGGCGGCTCTCCGGCGACGGAGTGGCTCATCGGAACCTCCGGCGTCAGCATATGTCCCCCGCCACCCGGGCAGCGCCTCTTCCGCGCAGAACAAACTGTCGGCAGCGGCGGCCCGGGGCGGCGGCCGGCCGCCGCCCGTTCAGCGAGGCTCGGGGAAGCTCGGCCGCTCCGGGTCCACTCCCTCGGGGACGGCGGTCTCCGCGTACTCCCGTTTGGGGACCATGACCCTGCGCCGGAAGACGCAGACCATGGTGCCGTCCTGGTTGTAGCCGCGGGTCTCCACCGACACCACGCCCCGGTCGGGCTTGGAGCCGGACTCGCGCTTGTCCAGCACCGTGGTCTCGCCGTAGATGGTGTCGCCGTGGAAGGTCGGCGCCACGTGCCGCAGCGACTCCACCTCGAGGTTGGCGATCGCCTTCCCGCTCACGTCCGGCACCGACATGCCGAGCAGCAGGGAGTAGACGTAGTTGCCGACCACCACGTTGCGCTTGAACTGGCTGGCTGTCGCGGCGTAGTGCGCGTCCAGGTGCAGCGGGTGGTGGTTCATCGTGAGCAGGCAGAAGAGGTGGTCGTCGTACTCGGTCACCGTCTTGCCCGGCCAGTGCCGGTAGACCGCGCCGACCTCGAACTCCTCGTAGTAGCGGCCGAACTGCATCCTGGTCCCCTTCGACGGGCGGCGATGGAGTTCGGCACAGCATGCCTTACCGCTGGTTAAGGAGACCGACCGGGAGGGACCGTGGCGGAAATGTCACACCAGTCACTCACACGGGGGGAGACGCAATGAGCGGCGGGGCCCTCCCCGGCACCCGCCGCCCACGCTCTGATGCGGAGAATTCTGCCCTACGGAAGCGTAGGTCCAACAGAGATCGAGGTCACATTTATCTTTTTGTAACACTACTCTCGGTGACGACGGGAGGGTTGATCGGCGATCTCCCCAGGCCGGATACCTCCTTGTCAGGCACCAAGTTACCGATTCGTAGCGCTCAATCGGGTGGATCTCCCTGGAAACGCTCCCATCACGGCAGGTCACGCAAGTGCGTCATGCATTTGCGTTCCGCAGGAAAGAGATGAACAGACGTGGGTCGATGACCCCGGCGCCCCCACCAGGAGGTACACGTTTCGGGCCCGACCGCCCGGGAATTCGATACGGTCAGCCCTGGTTCTACGGGACGTAGACAAACCGCGGTGATCGGAGAGTGCAATGGCAACCGTTGAGCTGACCTCGGCGAACTTCGACGAGGTGACCGGCAACGACGGCATCGTCCTGGTCGACTTCTGGGCCGACTGGTGTGGTCCGTGCAAGCGGTTCGCCCCGGTCTACGAGCGCTCCTCGGAGAAGCACCAGAACATCGTCTTCGGCAAGGTCGACACCGAGGCTCAGCAGGAGCTGGGCGCGAAGTTCGACATCCGGTCGATCCCGACGATCATGGCGATCCGTGACGGCGTGATCGTCTTCGCCCAGCCGGGTGCCCTTCCGGAGTCCGCCCTGGAAAACCTGATCGAGCAGGTCGAGGCCCTGGACATGGACGACGTCCGCAAGCAGTTGGCCGAGCACAAGCACTGAGTCGTCCCCACGACGACATCCGCAGGCCGGGCCCGGTGCGGGCCCGGCCTTCGTCGTGTCCCCCTTCCGTGATCACCTGCCTGGGCAGGCCCAACTGACCGTCGGAGGGACCCGAGACGGCCGGTAGATCCCGTATCGTCACGACCTGATGGAGACCCTGACCACCCGCGGGCGCGTGACCCGGCTGGGCGCGACCGCACTCGGTCTAGTCCTGCTGCTGGCCGGCACCTTCTGGGGCAGCGACGACGATTTCCCGTTCGGCCCGTTCCGGATGTACTCCACCTCCAACCCGCCGAATGCACCCGCGCCGGACACCCGGGTCGAGGGGGTGACCAGCAGCGGCGTCGTGGTCGACCTCGGCCAGGACGCGACAGGCATCCGGCGGGCCGAGATCGAGGGGCAGCAGGACCGGTACGCGGCCGACCCGGCGCTGCTCGCCGAGATCGCCGACGCGTACGCCGAACGCCATCCGGATGCCGACGCGCTTGTCGAGATCCGCATCGTGATCCGCTGGCACGGCATCCGGGCCGGCCGGCCGACCGGCGGACACACCGACGAGACGGTGGTCAGTTGGCAGGCCCCCCGATGAGCCGCTGGCTGACCGAGGCCGTGCCGCGTGGTCGCATCGCCGCGTTCCGGACCGTGATCTACCTCTTCGTCGCCGCCGACCTGGTGATCTTCACCCCCTGGGTGCGCACCCGGGTCAGCGTGCCCGGCGAGCTGTACCAGCCGCTGCTGGTCGGCCGCGTGCTCCCCCTACCGACGCCGACCCCGGCGCTGGTGGCGGTCATCTTCTGGTCGCTGCTGCTGCTCGCGCTCCTCGCCGCGACCGGGCGGGCACCCCGACTGCTCGGCTGGGCGGTGTGCGCGCTGTATCTGCAGTGGATGATCATCGCGATGAGCTACGGCAAGGTCGACCACGACCGGTTCGGGCTGCTCATCGCACTTGCCGTCCTCCCCACCGCCGGCCGGGCCCGGCACGGCGACACGACCCGCACCGAGGCCGGTGGGTGGGCGCTGCGCGTCACCCAGATCGCGGTGATCTGCACGTACTTCCTGGCCGCCTTCGCCAAGCTGCGCTTCGGCGGCCTGGACTGGCTGACCGGCTCGGTCCTGGCCCGCGCGATCATCCGGCGCGGCACCGACCTGGCCGACCTCATCGCCCAGGTGCCGTACCTGCTGATCATCGCCCAGTTCGGCATCGTCGCCTTCGAGCTGTTCAGCCCTGTGGTCTTCCTGCTGCCGCCCCGCTGGCGGCTGGCCATGGTCGGCTTCTTCTACTCGTTCCACGTGGTCACCATCGCGACCATCACCATCTCGTTCGCGCCGCATCTGGCCGCGATGACCAGCTTCCTGCCGCTGGAGCGGGTCCGCCCGATGCTCTGGGCCCGCCGACTCCTTGGCCGCGGCCCAGCCGGGACAGCGTCGGAAACCCCGGGCCCGGCACACGCGGACACGGCACCAGTGCGCCTCGGCGACCACGCTACCGGCGCGGACCTGGCCCCGCCCGGCGATGAGGCTGTGGTCAGGGCTGATGCGGACCTGGCCCCGCTCGGCGATCAGGCCCCGGTGGTCGGGCGTCCGGCCGGTCCGTAGAGCCGCTCGCGCGCCTCCTGCGGCAGCGAGCACGCCGCCGTGCCGCCCGGCAGGCGGTGCCGGTTGCGCGCCACCCACCGGTACACCGGCCAGGCCGCCGCGCGCACCGGCGGGAACCGCAGGCCCGCCCCGGCCACCCGCCAGACCGGCCCGCTGTCGGCGAGCAGCTTCGCTATGGCGTCCGGACCCGCCGCGCGGGAGCCGTCCGCGCCGACCCACTGCACGGCCTCCTCGCACTCGGCAACGGTGAGACCGAGCGCGTCCAGGTCGGCGAACTGCCAGGGCACCACGCGCGCCGTGGTGGGGATCCGGCGCTCGATGAACTCCGCACAGGTCGTGCAGAACGCGCAGTCACCGTCGTAGACGAAGGTCGACGTCTCCATGCCGTCCATCCTCCCCCGCCGGACCGCCGATCACGCACGGGTGTCCGGCGGGTCACTTGCGCAGTGCTCGTACACGTGTTCGAATAGTGCCCATGCGCTGGGACAACCTCACCGCTCCCCCGGTCGAGGGAGACCCCGAGCGGGCAGCGCCGGCGACGCCACCCCTGCCGCTGGCGCTGCCCGGCGCCGTCGTCCGCACGTTCGACACCCCGGAGTTCGCCGGGATGACGTTCTACGAGGTGCAGGCCAAGTCCATCCTCAACCGGGTGCCCGGGCAGTCCCGCGTGCCCTTCGAGTGGACGATCAACCCGTACCGGGGATGCAGTCATGCTTGTGTTTACTGCCTGAGCGGTGACACCCCGATCCTGATGGCGGACGGGCGTACGAAGCCGATCAGCGAGCTTGAGCCCGGCGACCGCATCTACGGCACCGAACGACGCGGCGCCTACCGCCGATATGTGATCACCACCGTCGTCGACAAGTGGTCCACGGTGAAACCCGCATACCGGGTCACATTGGCGGACGGCACCACGCTCATCGCCAGCGGCGACCACCGGTTCCTCTCAGACCGTGGCTGGAAGTACGTCACCGGCGCCATGCAGGGCGCCGGCGAACGCCCCTACCTGACGACGAACAACCGCCTCATCGGCACGGGCCGTTTCGCGGCCGGGCCCAAGGAGTCACTCGACTACCGCCGGGGCTACCTCTGCGGGATGGTGCGGGGTGACGCTCACCTCGGCACCCATTCGTACTCCTACGGAACAGTGCATCGCTTCCGTCTGGCGCTGATCGATGACGAGGCGTTGAGTAGAAGTGCGCGCTACCTCGCTCAGGAGGGCATCGAGACGAGGCTCTTCTCATTCACACCGGCCAGCGCCACGCGCCGACCGCTGTCGGCCATCCGCACCTCCAAGCAGCGGGACATCGAGAGGATCACCGAGTTGATCCAATGGCCGGGCAGCCCCAGCGACGAGTGGCGACTCGGCTTCCTGGCCGGCATCTTCGACGCCGAGGGCAGCTGCAGCGGGGGAATCCTGCGCATCAGCAACAGCGACGACGCAATCCTCGACCAGGCAACGGAGGCTCTGCGCCATCTCGGGTTCACCTCCGTGCGGGAAGACCCCGGTCGGCCCAACCGGGTGCGGCAGATCAGACTGACCGGAGGTCTCGCCGCCCGGTTTCGGTTCTTCCACCTGACCGACCCGGCCATCACCAGGAAGCGCTCGATCGAGGGCGCCGCACTGAAGTGCAGGGCGGACCTCAGGGTTGTCGACATCCAGGCGCTCGGGCTGGAGCTGCCGCTCTGGGACATCACCACTGGCACCGGGGACTTCATCGCCAATGGAGTGGTCAGCCACAACTGTTTCGCAAGAAATACTCACACTTACCTCGACCTCGATGCCGGCGCGGACTTCGACCGGAAGGTGATCGTCAAGGTCAACGCCGGTGAGCTGGTCCGGCGGGAGCTGGCCGCACCGAGGTGGCGGGGCGCGCACGTGGCGATGGGCACCAACGTGGACTGCTACCAGCGCGCCGAGGGCCGTTACCGGCTGATGCCCCAGATCATCGGTGCCCTGCGAGACTTCGCCAACCCGTTCTCGATCCTCACCAAGGGCACGCTGATCCTTCGTGACCTGCCGCTGCTGCGCCAGGCCGCCGAGGTGACCACGGTGGGCATCTCCTTCTCCGTGGGGTTCGTCGACGAGCAACTCTGGCGCACCGTCGAGCCGGGCACACCGCACCCACGCCGCCGGCTCGACGCCGTCCGGGCGCTCACCGACGCCGGCTTCTCCGTCGGGGTGCTGATGGCCCCGATCCTGCCCGGCCTCAGCGACAGCGACGAGTCGATCGACGCCACCGTGTCGGCGATCGCCGCCGCCGGCGCGACAAGCGTGACAGCTCTGCCGCTGCACCTGCGTCCCGGCGCCCGGGAGTGGTACGCGCCCTGGCTCGCCCGGGAGCACCCGCACCTCGTGCCCCGCTACCGCGAGCTGTACCGGGCGGGTGCGTACGCCCCGCAGACGTACCAGCGGGAGGTGACCGCGCGGGTGCGGATCGCGGCCCGCCGGCACGGGCTGCACCGCGGCGAGCGGGGCGACAACCGCAGCCTGCCTGAGCCGCCGACACCAGCAGTGGCCGAGCAGCTGACGCTGCTCTAGTCGGAGCTACAGTCGGCGGGTGCGTACCGCTTCGCAGATCCTCGCCGACTCCGCCGTGATCGCCGTCGTGGGCGCGTCCCGCGACCCGTTGAAGGCCGCGCACCGCGTGCCGTTGCAGATGCAGCAGCACGGCTGGCGCATCATCCCGGTCAACCCGACAGTCGACGAACTGTTCGGGGAACGGGCGTACAAGACCCTCGCCGACATCCCGCACCCCGTTGACCTGGTGGACGTGTTCCGGCCGGCGGCCGACGCCGTGCAGGTGGTCCGGGACGCGGCGGCGATCGGCGCTCCGGCGGTCTGGCTGCAACTGGGCATCGTCTCGGCCGAGGCGCGGCGGATCGCCGAGAAGGCCGGCATGGACTACGTCGAAGACCGCTGCCTCATCGTCGAACGCGCCGCCGCCAACCTGACCCGCTTGGCCTAACGCGAACTCCGTCCCGCCCCGCCGATCATGCAGTTGTGGTGCCAGGTTGGGGGGCCTTTGCCGCTTCTATTCCGCACCACGACTCCTTGATCGACGAGGTTGGGGTGAGTGCGGGAGGGCTGGTGGGGTGAGGGCGGGTCACCGGCCTGGGCGCGGGTCAGAGCTTGTATTCCTTCAGCAGGCCACGGCTGATGATTGTCTTCTGGATCTCCGAGGTGCCCTCGCCGATGAGCAGGAACGGGGCCTCCCGCATCAGCCGCTCGATCTCGTACTCCTTGGAGTAGCCGTAGCCGCCGTGGATGCGGAACGCCTCCTGGACGACCTCGGCGCAGTATTCGGAGGCGAGCAGCTTGGCCATCCCGGCCTCGACGTCGTTGCGTTGGCCGGCGTCCTTGAGGCGGGCGGCGTTGACCATGAGGGCGTGCGCGGCCTCGATCTTGGTGCCCATCTCGGCGAGCTTGAACGCGATCGCCTGGTGCTTGGCGAGCGGCTGGCCGAAGGTCTTGCGCTGCTGGGCGTACGCGACGGCCAACTCGAAGGCGCGGATGGAGATGCCGCAGGCGCGGGCGGCCACGTTGACCCGGCCCACCTCGATGCCGTCCATCATCTGATAGAAGCCGCGGCCCACCTGGTCGGCGCCGCCGAGGATCGCGGAGTCGGGCACCGTCACCCCGTCGAGCACCATCTCGGTGGTCTCGACGCCCTTGTAGCCCATCTTCTCGATCTTGCCGGGGATGGTGAGGCCGGGGGCGGTCTCGCCGAAGCCCGGCTCCTTCTCCAGCAGGAAGGTGCTCATGTTGCCGTACACCGAGTCGGCGCCGGTGTCGGTCTTGACGAGGGTGGCCACCACCGAGGAGTACGCCCCGTTGGTCAGCCACATCTTCTGTCCGTTGAGCACGTAGTTGTCGCCCTCCCGGACGGCCCTGGACCCGATCGCCGCGACGTCCGAACCGCAACCCGGTTCTGACATCGAGAACGCGCCGCGCACCTCGCCGGTGGCCATCTTCGGCAGCAGGCGGGCCTGCTGCTCGGCGGAGCCGTGCTGGGAGATCAGGTACGCCACGATGAAGTGGGTGTTGACGATGCCGGAGATCGACATCCAGCCCCGGGACAACTGCTCCACGACGAGCGCATAGGTGAGCAGCGACTCGCCGAGCCCACCATGCTCCTCCGCGATGGTGAGGCCGAACAGCCCCATCTCGCGCATGCCGTCGAGGATGTCGGTGGGGTACTCGTCGGCGTGCTCCAGCCGCTGGGCGTGCGGGATGATCTCCTTGTCGGCGAAGTCCCGAACGGTCTCCAGGATCGACTGCTGCACATCGGTCAGGCCGGGCGTCTGGGCGAGTCGAGCCATCTCAGCCTCCGGGGATCCGCGCACTACTCGTGGGTAACTGAACGCTGGGTCAGTATCGGTCGCGCGGGCCGACGAGGCCAAGGTGACCAGTCCACACAACCACTGTGAAAAGGTTCACCGCTACGGGTAGCGTCCGGCAAGAGGGACTTTTCCGGCACCGGCAGGAGGAGGACAGCGCGTGAGCCACCCGCCGCCGTCGGGACCACCATCAGACGAGCAACCGCCGTCACCCTACGAGCCACCCCGGGACCAGTCACCCTACGCGCCGCCGCCGGCCGGCCAGTCACCGTACGGGCCGCCAGCGGACGAGCCATCGCCGTACGGGCAGCAGGGGCCGCACCAGTCGGGGCACTGGAGTCAGCAGCCGCCGTATCCCCCGCAGGGCCCCTACGCCCAGTACGGCCCGCCGACCGGACCGGGTCGAGGCACAAATGTGCTGGCGATCCTGTCGCTCATCTTCGCCTTCGTCTTTCCGCCGGCCGGCGCCGTGCTCGGGCACCTGGCGAAGCGGCAGATCCGCACCAGCGGCGAGGAGGGCGACCAGCTCGCCACCTGGGGGCTGATCCTCGGGTACGTGTTCACCGGGCTCACCGTGCTGGCCTGCTGTGGCTGGCTGGCTCTGGTGGCCTTCGGCAACACCGGCGACAGCGGCGGCTACTGATCCGCCGCGCCGGTCACCGGAACCGGGCCTCGCGGACGCTGTTACCGCCGTCCACCACGAGCATCTGACCGGTGATGTACGAGGCGGCCGGCGAGCAGAGGAAGCTGATCGCGGCGGCGACCTCGTCCGGGGTGCCCGGTCGACCGACCGGTGTGCCCAGCCCCTGCTTGATCTCGGCCACGGTGGACGCGGCGGTGTGGATGGTGCCGGGCGCCACCGCGTTGACAGTCACCCCGTCCGCGATCATCTCCATGGCCAGCGCCCGGGTCAGCCCGACGACCCCGGCCTTCGCCGCCGCGTACGCGGCCTCGGTGGGTAGGGCGTTGACCGGGCCCGCCGTGGCCGCCAGGTTGACGATTCGACCCCAGCCTCGCTCGGCCATCCCACCGATGAACGCCCGGCTGCACAGAAACGCGGTGGACAGGTTGCGGTCGATCTCGCCGCGCCACTCGTCGTAGCTCAGCTGCGCGACCGGCCGCAACACCCCCTGACTGGCCCGACTGGCGAGGCCGGCGTTGTTGACGAGCACCTCGACGTCGCCCAGTTGCTCGGCGACCGCGTCGGCAAGCGCGCCGACCTCGGACTCGTCGGTCAGGTCCGCGACGAAGCCGGTCACCCCCAGCTCACCGGCCCGCTCGTGGATGCGCCGGGTGGTGGAGACGACGGCCACCCGCGCGCCCAGGTCGGCGAGCCGCCGGGCGGTGGCGTACCCGATGCCGTCCGGGCTGCCCGCCCCGGTCACCAGGGCGACCCGCCCGTCGAGGCGCATGGTCACCGGGTCGGCGAGCGCGACCGGCTCATCCGGACCCGGGCTGCCCGCCGGCGTGGCCGCGCGGGCCCGCCGAGCCCCGCCCGGGCGGCTGACGTCCCGTCTGGGTCGGCTGCCGGAACGGTCCGCGGCGCGCGCGTCGAATGCCATGCCAGGATCCTGCCCGTTAGGACCGATCCGAGCAACGCGGCACCCGGTGGTGGGGGCGTCGGGTTTGGGCTGTGCTGACTACCCTGACAGCGCATACCGACCTGACGAAGAGAGTTCGCATGACCACTCCCCCGCCGCCCGGAAACTGGTCCGATCCCACCTGGCCGGCTCAGCCGTCGAGCCCCGCACCGGACCCGACTCTCGTGGCGGGTCATCCGGTGCCCGCCCAACCCGGCCCCGTCGACCCGTACGCGCCGGTCGACCCGTACGCCGGGGGGCAACCGCCGGTGGGCCAGCCGATGCCCGGCTACGCCCAACCCGGCTACCCGCAACCCGGTTACCCGCCGCAGTACCCCGGCTACGGCTACCCACCGCAGAAGACGAACGGGATGGCGATCGCCGCGCTGGTGCTCGCGCTTGTCGGCTTCGCGTCCTGCATCACCGCTCCGGTCGGCGCGATCCTCGGGCACGTGGCGCAGAAACAGATCCTGCTCAGCGGCGAAGGCGGTGCGGGGATGGCGAAGGCCGCCATCATCATCGGCTGGATCCTCACCGGGCTGCTCGGGCTGCTGCTCGCCTTCTACGTCGTCGCGATCATCATCGCGATCACCACGGGCAACAGCAGCTCCTGACCGACGCGCGAGGTCGGCGTACCTCCGGTCGGTGGGCTGGGACGACGGCCGGCGGCGGTCGTCCCAGCCCGACCAGTCACCCGGCCGGTGGGGTGAACGACGAGGTACGACTCATCCCGGCGGCCCGACCCTTGGCGGCGATCACCAGCGCCATCTTGCGGGACGCCTCGTCGATCATCTCGTCGCCGAGCATCACCGCGCCCAGCTTGCCGCCGGCCTCCGACGTGTAGTGCTCGTACGCGTCGAGGATCAACTCGGCGTGGTCGTAGTCGGCCTGCGCCGGCTGGTAGACCTCGTTCGCCGCGTCGATCTGACCGGGGTGCAGCACCCACTTGCCGTCGAAGCCCAGCGCCGCCGAACGCTTGGCCACCTCGCGGAACCCGTCGACGTCCCGGATCTGCAGGAAGGGGCCGTCGATGGCCTGCTTGTCGTGCATCCGGGCGGCCATCAGGATCCGCATCAGGATGTAGTGGTACGGGTCGCCGGGGTAGTCCGGGATCAGGCCGCCGACCACCATCGACCTCATGTTGATCGACGCCATGAAGTCGGCCGGGCCGAAGATGATGGTCTCCACCCGCGGCGAGGCGGCGGCAATCGCGTCCACGTTGACCAGACCTGCGGCGTTCTCGATCTGTGCCTCGATGCCGATCCGGCCGACCTCCAGGCCGAGCGTCTTCTCGATCTGGGTGAGCAGCAGGTCCAGCCAGTGCACCTGCTCGGCGGTCTGCACCTTCGGCAGCATCACGCAGTCCAGGTTCGCGCCGGCGCCCTCGACCACCTCGATGACGTCCCGGTAGGTCCACGGGGTGGTCAGGTCGTTGACCCGTACCACCCGGGTCTTGCCGGCCCAGTCGCCCTCGTTGAGCGCGGCCACGATGTTCTTGCGCGCGTCCGGCTTGGCCAGCGGCGCGACGGCGTCCTCCAGGTCCAGGAAGACCTGGTCGGCCGGCAGCCCCTGCGCCTTGCCGAGCATCTTCACGCTGGAACCGGGCACGGCGAGGCACGACCGGCGGGGACGACCGACTGCGGCCATGGATGCGCTCCTTCCAGCGTCCGGCGGACATGCCGACGCCACCTGACTGCGACGAAAACTTAACGATCCCAAAGGGCGTGGTGACGCCACGGTAACCTCGCGCCATGACCGGGGTGAATGGACCTGTGGAAGATCTCACTGGGCGTCGACTGGTGGTGGTGACCGGGGCCAGCTCCGGGATCGGCCTGGCAGCCGCCGTGCAACTGGCCTGCCGGGGGGACCGGGTGGCGCTGGTCGGGCGGGACCCGGCACGCCTACAGGCCGCGGCCGAACGGGTACGGGAGACCTCGGGCGAGCGCCCGGAGCTGTTCCGGGCCGACTTCGCGATCCTCGACGACGTACGCCGACTGGCCGAGCAGCTCCGGGCCGCGTACGACCGGATCGACGTGCTCGCCAACAACGCCGGCGCTATCGCGTTGCAACCCCTGAGCACCGTCGACGGCTTCGAGATGTCGATCCAGGCCAACCACCTGGCCCCGTTCCTGCTCACCAACCTGCTCGCCGACCGGCTGGGCCGGATCGTGGTGACCGCCTCCGGCGCCCACCGCTTCGGCACCCTCGACCCCGACGACCTGAACGCCCCGCTGCGCGGCTACCGCCCGCTGGGCGCGTACGGCACCAGCAAGCAGGCGAACATCCTGTTCACCGCCGAGGCGGCGCGGCGCTGGCCGGACATTCCCGCGTACAGCTTCCACCCCGGGGTGGTGCGCACCCGGTTCGCGAACGACAGCAGGCTTGTGGCGTTCGGCATGCGGGTCGTGCCGTTCCGCAGCCCGGAGAAGGCCGCCGAGACCCTTGTGTGGCTGGCGAACCAGGAGCGCTCCCGGCTGATAAACGGCGGCTACTACGTGGACCGTCGGCCGCGCCGGCCCCGCCGCAAGGCGGCCGATCCGCAACTCGCCGCCCGGCTCTGGGCGGCGAGCGCCAAGGCCGTCGGGCTCGACAGCTAGGGCGGGCCGGCATGCTGACACTTGTCGCGATCGTCGAGTTCGCCGTCGGGACCGAGGGGGCCGGGCAGCGCTACGAGGACGCGGTGCTGGCCCTGCTCGGGCGGCACGGCGGCCACCTGGACCGGAGGCTGCGGGGCACCGACGGGCGAACCGAGGTGCACGTGATCCGCTTCGACGACCGGGGCGGCTACGAGTCGTTCCTCGTCGACCCGGAGCGGATGGCCATGCGGAGCGCCCTCGGCGACTCCGCGCCGACCACCCGGGTCATCGAGGTGCAGGAGGTCCAGAACCCCCCGCAGGCCGGCCAGCTCTTATGAAGCAGACCCTAGGCCCGAGCCCGTCGCCGGTCGCGCCAGCGGTGCAGCATCGACAGCACGGGCCGGGCGACGAGCACGACCACTACTAGCCCCACCGCGAGCGCCCAGAACGGCGGCGGCCCGTAGTGGGGACGGCCGGACTCGCGTACCGCCCCGCTGATCGCGAGGTCGGCGGCGACCGACAGGTCGGTGATGCCCTCCGGGGTCCGGAAGAGCACGTCCGGCGCGGCGGCCCCCCGACGTAGCACCACGAGTTCCACAGCCTGCGTGCCGACCTCGTGATACGGCCCCCAGGCGATGTCGTGCTCCTCCGGGAGATCCTCCGCCGTCGGACCCGGCACGCCGACCAACGCCACAGCCTCGTCCGGCGAGCGCCAGCCGAGCAGTTGCACGAACGAGCGGGAGCGCAGCGGCGGGAACGCCGCCGCTGCCAACGGGGCACCATCGACAGTCGACCGGACGGTCAGTGTCCAGGTGCGCCGGTAGGACGGCACCGGGCAGTCGGTGCAGGTGGACCGGCCGAGGACGGCCACCGAACGGCCGTCCGGCAGCCAGGACCCGGCCCCGGCGAGCCGCCCACCCAGCAGCGGCAGCTTCCGGTACGGCTCGGCGACCTGATCCGCGCCCGCGTCGTCCACCCGGGTCAGCCAGACCTCGTCGCGGACCTGGAGCGCGAGGTCGCCGCCGTCCGGCGACAGCGCGGCCGTGCGCCCCGGCGGGATCCAGCCGGTGCCGACCCGCACCCGCAGCACGTCCGATCCGCGCTCCCGGTCGTAGACCCCCACGTACGGGGTGTGGTAGGTGTTCGGGGCCGTGAACGTGGTGTCGTCGGTGGCGTAGACCAGGCGTTTCCCGTCCGGCGCGAAGGCGAGCGGGTAGCCGTCCGGGCGGTCTCGAAGGGTCCGACCGGACGTCAGGTCGAGCAGCGACGCGCCCACCCAGGCGTACCGGCCGTCCGGGGAGAGCAGCGCCTCGAAACCCGCGACGGCCGGATCGCCGTCGAACACCCGGTAGCGGTCGTCGGCGGCGGCCACCACACCCACCCGGGTTTCGAACCAGTTGGTGCGCACAGCGGGACCACCGAAGAGCATCGCCGCCGCGCCCGGCGCCGAGTAGCCGATCGAGGCGGTCCGCAGCGGCGGGTCGACGAGCCTGGTGGGCAGGCCCGCCCGCTCGTGACGCGGGCCGGCGGGCAGCGGCAGGGTCACCGGGTGCAGCGCGTACCCGGTGCCGAGGAGAAGGACCAGGACGGCGAGGGTGCCGGCGACGACGGCCCGGCGACGACGGTGCCGGGTCCGCGCCGCGTCGAAGAGCCCGTCCGGTACGCGCGCGGCCGGCACGTCGGCGGCGAGGCGGTGCAGCGCCTCGGAGAGTCGGGCGGTCATCGGGAGGTCACCTCCTGCGGGCTCTGGCCGACGAGTTCGGCCAACTCGGGGGCGAGCACCCGCAGCCGGCCCAGGGCGTGCCGGGTCTGGCTCTTCACGGTGCCGACCCGGCAGCCGAGCAGCGCGGCCGTCTCGGTCTCGGTGCGGTCCTCGTAGTAACGCAACACGAGAACCGCACGCTGCCGCACGGTGAGCCGGGCCAACGCTGTCCACAGCACCAGGCGGACGTCGGCGTCGTCACCCGGATGGGGTAGTTCCGGCACCACCCCGTCCAGCCGCTCCGGTGGGCGGGCCCGTCGCCAACGCCACCAACTGGCCGCCTGGGTGCAGAGCACCCGACGCAGGTAGGCGTGCGGCTCCGCGACCCGCTCCCAGCGCACCGCGACCCGGGCCAGGGCAACCTGGACGAGGTCCTCGGCGTGGTGCCGGTCACCTGTCAACAGGTACGCGAGCCGGGTCAGCCCGGCGGTCTCGGCCCGGACGAAGTCGGCGAAGCCGTCCCGGGTGCGGTCCTCAGTCGTCAACGGATCGCCCTCCTCGCCGGGATAGACGCCGGGCGGACCTGCTGCGGAGGGAACCAGGCGGCGAATGTGTTCCTCGCCGACGGGGAACAGGGCACGTTGGGCGCCACTTCCGGCGACTCCGCGCCGACCACCCGGGTCATCGAGGTGCGGGACGTGCCTTCTACCTCTACTTCATCATCCTCAACCCGCGAGAACAAGACTTGATCTTGGCTTAGCCGAGGGTCAGGGTGAGTAGGTGAATTTCGATGCGATGGCCACCGCGCGACGGGCCCTCTGGATCGGCGGCGGGCAGTGGGCCGGCAAGTCCACAGTCGCCGTCAACCTGGCGCTGCGGCACGGACTGACCGCGTACCTCTACGACCGGCACGACGCCCGCGGCCACGACGACCGGCGCGTGGCCGACCGCGTCCGGCGTGGTGAGCCGCCTGCCGGTCCCGACCCGGACGCCACCTGGGTGCACACCGATCCGGCGCGGATGGCGGCTGAGACACTTGCCGGCTTTCCCCGTCGCTTCGAATGGGTGCTCGACGACCTCAGCGCCCTGGTCTCCGGCCGGCGGGTGGTGGCCGAGGGGTGGGGGCTGCGACCAGAACTTGTCGCGCCGCTCGTGGAGTCGGTACGGCAGATGGTGGTGCTGGTGCCAACCCCCGGGTTTCGCGCCGACCAGCTCAGTCGGCTGCCCCGGGCCAACGCCCCGGTGGCCGGGGTCAGCGATCCGAGTCGTGCGAACCGGCACCGGTGGGAACGCGACGAGTTGGTGGCGGCGGACGCGGTCGTGCAGGCCGAGCGACTCGCGGTCCGGGTGATCCAGGTCGACGGCAGCCTGGACGGGGAAGGACTTACCGACCTGGTGGCCGAGCACTTCGCCGCGTACCTCTGAATCTCCTTCAGGGCAGTGGCGTCGGATCGGCGGGCAGGGCGGTGGGTGCGGTTGCCCGGCGGCCGGCGCGAGCACCGCCGAGCACCACCACCGCCACCCCGACCAGCAGCAGCGCCATCCCGACAAGCGCGTACGGGCGGGGCAACTGTCCCAGCCAGGCCCAGCCGAGCAGGGCCGCGCCGGGGGCTTCCAGCAGGATCAGCACGCTCACCGTGGTCGCCGAGATCTTCTGCAGGGCGTAGTTGAACATCGAGTGCCCGAGCAACTGCGCGCCGGCCACCAGGGCCAGGATGGCCAGCCAGGTGCGCCCGTCGAACCCGGTCAGCCGTACCCCGCCGACCAGGCACAGGGCCAGCAGGATCAGCGCGCAGATCCCATAGCAGATGGTGGTGTAGGTGGTGGTGCTGATGCTGGCACGGGCCCGTTCGCCGAAGGCGGTGTAGACGGCGGCGAACATGGCCCCGACCAGCGCCAGCACGTCGCCGAGGACGGCCCGACCGGAGACTCCCACGTCCACCCCGGTGGCGATCGCCGCACCGCCGACCGCCACCGCGATGCCGATCCACACCACCCGGGGCAACCGCCGCCCCTGGGCGCGGGCGATCAGCCCCTGCCAGACCGGTTGGGTGGCGACCAGGGCGGTGGACGTGGCGACGGTGGTGAGCTGGGCGCTCGGCACCCAGGTCGCGAAGTGCCCGGCGAGCGCGACCCCGGACAGCACGCAGAACAGGCCCTCCCGGCGCCCCGCCCCGACGGTCAGCCGGCGGAACTCGGCGCGGCGTCGGGCCAGCGCGAACGGGCTCAGCACGGCCACCGCGAGCAGGTTGCGCCAGAACGCGATGGCCAGCGCGGGGGCCGCCGCGTACGCGATAAGCGGCGCGGACGACGACACGGCGACCACGGCCAGCCCGACCGCGCCGGTCGTCAGTGGATCCACTGTCGGTCGGGATGAAGGTGGGGGCACGGGACGTAATCCTCACACGTATGACGGTCAGCACGGAGGGTCATCACTCCGTTACGATCACGCGGTTCCGCGCCGGCGACCCCCGACCGCCCGGAGGCGTTCCCCCATGCCCAGCTACCAGGCGGTGCTGTTCGACTTCTTCGGCACCCTGACCCGCCCGGTGCAGCGCGGTGTCGCGCACCTCGGCACCGCCGAGCTGCTCGGCTGCCACACCGATGCGCTCACCGAGGTGCTGAACCGCACCTACTACGAACGGGCCACCGGCCGGCTCGGCAACGCCGAGGCGACCCTGCGGTGGGTATGCGCCCAGGTCGGCGTACACCCCACTGACCACGCGGTGCGGGCGGCGGTGGCGTCCCGGCACCGGGCGGTCCGCGCGGACACCTGGCTGCGGGCCGAGGCCGTGCCGGTGCTGGCGGCCCTGCGCCAACGCGGCCTGCGCACCGGCGTGATCAGCGACTGTACGCACGAGCTCCCTGCCTTCCTGCCCCAACTCGCGGTCGCCCCACTGCTCGACGTGCGGGTCTTCTCGGTGCAGGTAGGACGGTGCAAGCCGGATCCGGTGCTCTACCTGACCGCCTGTCAGCGGCTCGGGCTCACGCCGGCCGACTGCCTCTACGTCGGTGACGGCGGCAGCCAGGAGCTGACCGGCGCCGAGCGGGCCGGGATGACCGCCGTCCGACTCGCCGCCCCGGATCTGGCCACACACATGGTGTTCAACGCCGACCTGGACTGGCAGGGTCCCACGCTCGGCGCACTGGGTGAGGTGCTCACCCTCGTCGACGTGGTGGGCGTCGGCGGCCGGGCCGGTTGACCCGAGCAGCGGCGGCGGTCCGGTCGCGGCGGGCCGTCGCGGCCGGCGTTGATCGAGGCGCGGTCGCGGAAGACCGGCAGCGGACCGCGGGGATCGAGGCGCGGTCGCGGTCAGCGCCGGCGGACCCGGTGCAGGCGGAACGGCTTGCGGGTGGCCCGCACCGCCGGGGTGGCCCGGGGTGGCTCGGCCTGCGCGTCGGCGGGCAGCTCCGCGCCGGCCAGCGGCGTACCCGCCGGGGTGAGTCGGTTCACCGCACACCCGTCGGCCGCCCAGCGGGCCACCAGGTCGGCGGTCGGACCCGGCGCGTTGAGGCGCTTCGCCGCCACCAGCGGTGCGGCGGTGTCCCACGCCTCGGTGCCCGGCCGCACCCGGCTCACCCGGGCCGGCCAGGTGACGATCCGACCACCATGATCACCGCGCAGGGTGACCTGCGCCTCGGTCGCGTCGGCCAGACCCGGCGCGGCCTGCTCGCCCGGCCCGGAGACCACGAGCAGCGCACCCTCGAGCGGGGCGCACCAGAGGGCGAGCGACGGCCCACCGGCCACGCTGACCCAGGCCACCGCGGCCTTCTTCATCGCCTCGTCGACAAGCGGTGTGCCCCCGGGGGCGTTCTCGTCCGTCACACCCGCATCCTCCCGCATCGGCACCGCCGCTCAACCCACGAAGGGCGGAACGGTGATCTCGCCCCGGGCCACCGGCATCACCTGACCGGCGACCGTCGCCCCGACCGCCACCCCGTCCGCCGCGGTGACAGTGCAGGCCAGCGCGGACGGGCGGTTGATCTCCACGCCCTGACGCACCGCGTACCGGGACAGCCCCGCACCGGGCAGCAGCCCGGTCGCCACCAGCCAGACCCCGAGGCCGAGCGCCGCCGAGCCGGTCGCCGGGTCCTCCGGGACACCCAGCCCCGGCACGAACACCCGCGCGTGCGCGGTTTGCGCGGCGGCATCCCAGGAGAAGACGCTGACGTGCGACACCCCGTACCGCTGCGCCGCCGCCGCGTCCACCCGCGCACGGGCCACCGACTCCGCGCGCACCGGCAGGTACGGGAACTCCAGCCCGCAGCCCGCGACGCGGGGAGCCGGCCCGACGTGGTCGGCAGCGGTCAACCCGGCGATCTCCAGCAACGGCTCCGGGTCCAACTCCGGCCCGAGGGTCGGCGTGCCACCGGTCAACGTCGCCCCGGTCGCTGTCACCTCGATCGGCAGCACCCCGGCTCCGCACTCCTGGGTGACCTGCCCCACACCGAACATCCCTCGTCGGCTCGCGGTGACCGCCGCGCCGACGCTCGGGTGCCCGGCGAACGGCAACTCCTCGGCCGGCGTGAAGATCCTCGCCCGGTAGGTGGCACCGACCTGGGTCGGCGGCAGCACGAACACCGTCTCGGAAAGGTTGAACTCAAGCGCGAGCGCCTGCATCTGCTCGGTGGCCAGCGCCTCCGCGCCGAACACCACGGCCAGCGGGTTGCCGGCGAACGGGCGGTCGGTGAAGACGTCCACGATCTCGTAGGCCAAGGTCGACATGTTGATAAACACTAGGCGCTTAGGCTGGTGCGCGTGAGCACGCCGACCCGGGTCTACATCGCCCGTCTCGCCGGAGTCGCCGTCTTCGACCCGAACGGCGACCAGGTGGGGCGGGTTCGCGACGCCGTGGCCCGGCTACGGGCGACCAAACGACCTCCGGAGGTGGTGGGGCTCGTCGCCGAGATGCCGATGCGTCGCCGGATCTTCCTGTCCATCAACCGGATCACCTCCATCGACGCGGACGCGGTGGTGCTCGGCTCCGGCACCCTCAACCTGCGCCGCTTCGAGAAGCGCCCGAACGAGCTGCTGGTCCTCCAGGAGTTGCTCGATCGGCGGGTGCAGCTCGACCCGGGCGGCCAGCCCGGCGCGGTGGTGGACGTCGCGATGGAGTGCAGCCGGGGCGACGAGTGGTCGCTGACCCGGGTCGCCGTACGCGAGCAGACCGGGCGACTCAGCCGCCGCGGCCACCTGCACCAGGTCGAGTGGGACCGGGTGCGCGGGCTCAGCGGCATCGCCGACAACCGGGGTACGGCGAATCTGCTCGCCGTCCTGGAGGACATGCGCCCCGCCGACCTGGCCAACGCGCTTCAGGACCTGCCCGACACACGGCGCAACGAGGTAGCGGCCGCGCTCGACGACGAGCGGCTGGCCGACGTGCTCAGCGAACTGCCGGAGCACGACCAGGTGGAGATCCTCGCCGCACTGGACCGGGAACGGGCCGCGGACGTCCTTGAGGAGATGGACCCGGACGACGCGGCCGACCTGCTCAACGAGCTACCCCCACCGGAGCAGGACGTGCTGCTGGACCTGATGGAACCGGACGAGGCCGACCCGGTGCGTCAGCTGCTGAAGTACACGCCGGGCACGGCGGGCAGTGTGATGACGTCGGAGCCGGTCATCCTCCCGCCGGACGCCACGGTCGCCGAGGCGCTGGCCCGGATCCGGGAGCCGCAGCTCTCCCCCGCCGTCGCCGCGCAGGTCTTCGTCACCCGGGCACCGCAGAACACCCCGACCGGCCGCTACCTGGGCATGGTGCACTTCCAGGCGCTGCTGCGCGAACCGCCGGCCGACCTGCTGGGCAAGGTGGTGGTCAACGACATCGACCCGTTGCGCCCCACCACACCGCTGCCGGAGATCACCCGTCGGATGGCGACCTACGACCTGGTCGCCATGCCGGTGATCGACCGGAACAACCGGCTGGTCGGTGCCGTGACGGTGGACGACGTGCTGGACCACTCGCTACCCCGGGACTGGCGGGACCGCGACGCCCTGACCGCCCCGGGCACCACCGACACCGTGCTGGACGGCGTGGATGGCTGAGCAGCGGCGGACCGAACGGCTGGACCAGCCGCGCGAACCCCGGGGCATCAAGCTGCCCCGGTTCGACGCGGAGGCGTTCGGCAGGTGGTCGGAGGGCATCGCCCGGGGCATGGGCACCGCGAACTTCATCGTCGTCATGACTGTGGTGATCGCGATCTGGTTCGCCTGGAACACGTTGGCCCCGGTGGACCTGCGCTTCGACCCGTACACCTTCACGTTCCTGACCCTGGTGCTGTCGTTGCAGGCCAGCTACGCCGCACCGCTGATCCTGCTGGCCCAGAACCGGCAGGCCGACCGGGACCGGTTGGCGTTGGAGGAGGACCGGCGGCGAGCCACCGCGCAGAAGGCGGACACCGAGTACCTGGCCCGGGAGATCGCCGCACTGCGGATCGCGATGGGTGAGGTGGCCACCCGTGACTTCCTCCGCTCGGAACTGGCCCGGCTGGCCGAGGAGCTGGACGAGGTGGGGCAGCGCCGGCAACGGTTGGAGCGCCGCCAGCAGGAGCGACGCGGGCAGCGGCCGACCGACGGCGGCGGCCTGGACGAGCCGCGCGACGACCTGGACGGCGACGTCGCCCACGACCCCCGGCCGGACGGCACCGGGCCGCGCCGGTCGGAGAGCTGATCCGTGGGTCATCGATTGGCTCACACCGCCCCGGGCAGCAGCGGCAGCGGATGCCCCGCGACGTAGCATTGCGGGCATGTCAGCACCCGTGAGCACCGTCGAGGACGCGATCCAGGCCGCCCTGGCCACCGTCAACGACCCGGAGATCCGCCGGCCCATCACCGAGCTGGGCATGGTCCGCTCCGCCACGATCGCTGCCAACGGCGTCGTACGCGTCGAGCTGCTGCTCACCGTCGCCGGCTGCCCGCTCAAGGACAAACTGCGTACGGACATCACGAGCGCGGTCGCCGCGGTGCCCGGCGTGACCGGCGTGGAGATCGACTTCGGGGTGATGACCCCGGAGCAGCGGCAGTCGTTGCAGTCGCAACTGCGCGGTGGGGGTGCCACGGAGGAGCCGGTCATCCCGTTCGCGCAGCCCGGCTCCCGCACCCGGGTGTACGCGGTGGCCAGCGGCAAGGGTGGCGTCGGCAAGTCCAGCGTGACTGTCAACCTGGCGGCGGCGCTGGCCGCCCGTGGGCTCTCCGTCGGCGTTGTCGACGCTGACATCTACGGCCACTCGGTGCCCCGGATGCTCGGCGCGGACGGCCGTCCCACCCGGGTCGAAGACATGATCATGCCGCCGCAGTCGCACGGCGTGAAGGTGATCTCGATCGGCATGTTCACCTCCGGCAACGCCGCGGTGGTGTGGCGCGGCCCGATGCTGCACCGGGCGTTGCAGCAGTTCCTGGCCGACGTCTACTGGGGCGACCTGGACGTGCTCCTGCTCGACCTGCCTCCGGGCACGGGTGACGTGGCCATCTCACTTGCCCAACTGCTGCCCAACTCGGAGATCCTGCTGGTCACCACCCCGCAGACGGCAGCCGCCGAGGTGGCCGAGCGGGCCGGCGCGATCGCCCTGCAGACCCACCAGCGGGTGGTTGGCGTCATCGAGAACATGTCCTGGCTGGAGTTGCCGGACGGATCCCGGATGGAGATCTTCGGTGCCGGGGGTGGCACGGCCGTCGCCGAGTCGCTGAGCCGGACCATCGGCGCCCAGGTGCCGCTGCTCGGTCAGATCCCGCTTGACACCCGGGTCCGCGAGGCCGGCGACGCGGGCAACCCGATAGTGCTGGCCGAGCCGGAGTCGCCGGCCGCGCAGGCCCTCGGCGCGGTCGCCGACCGGCTCGCGCTGCGCCGTGAGTCGCTGCTCGGCAAGCCGCTCGGTCTCAAGCCCGCCGGCCGCTGACCTCGACGCACACCGCCAGCCCGTCGGCCGCCCATCGGCCGACGGGCTGAGTCGTCTCGTGGTCGACTCGACTTTGAGGATGTCGGGGTATTCCACCCCGACGGAGAGGCCGACTTCCCGAAATCCGAGTTGATCACCGTCGGGCTGAGGCTCAGGCGGTGCGGAGCGGGTCCGTCAGGTGGCGTCGTCGTAGCTGGCGCGGGGAGCCGGCGCCGACGGGCTGCCGGTGGCCGTGCTGGGCCGGGAGCCGCCCGAGCGCACGTCCGCGGCGCTGGCCACGTCCTTCAGGTCGTCGTGCACGCTGCCGACGTCGGCGCGGAGGTTGTCGTAGACGCCCTGCAACGGCTTGCGGATCGCCGCCTCGTCCTCCTCGCTGAGGAGGTGCTTGCGGATGAAGGCCTTCGGGTGCAGGTCCTCCAGCTGGATGTCGGTGCCCAGCTCACGACTCAGGTCGCCGGTGGCGTTACGGGCCATGTTGCGCAGGTTGCGCACCAGCCGCAGGCCGTCGTTGATGACCGCGGGCAGCCGATCACCGAAGATCAGCAGCGCCAGGAGCAGCAGCGCCCCGATCTCCCACCAGTTCAGGTTCTCGAACATCCCGCTGGCCTCCTCTCCGCCTCAGCAGCAAGACTACGCACGCCGGGCGGCGTTCGGGCAAGGGGTTGAACGGTGTTCACTTCGCGTCCGCGGCGAGTGTTACCGAGGTGTTCTGCCGGGCGGAGCCTCGTCGAAACTCGACGGACACCACCGAGCCCGGCGCGAACTTGCGGACCAGCGCGGTCAGGTCCGTCGGCTCGGTCATCGGCCGCCCGTTGATCTTGAGGATGACATCGCCGGCCTTCAGCCCGGCGCTGTCCGCCGGGCCGGAGGGCTCCACCTCCGCCAGCCGCAGACCACCCCCGGCGACCCCACTCGGGCCGTCCGCCCGGGCACCGATCACCGTACGCCGGGCCTTGCCGGTGCCGATGATGTCCTGGGTGACCCGCTTGGCCTGGTTGATCGGAATGGCGAAGGCGAGGCCGATGTTGCCCGCCTCCTGCCCCTCGGCGACAAGCGACTTGATTGTCGAGTTCACCCCGACCACCCGTCCGGCTCCGTCGACCAACGGCCCACCGGAGTTGCCGTGGTTGACTGCCGCGTCGGTCTGGATGGCCGCGTAGTACCGGATCGGGCCACCCGGCTCGCCGGCCTGCATCGTCCGGTCCAGGGCACTCACGATGCCGGCGGTGACCGTGTTGGCGAGCGACAGCGGCGAGCCGATGGCGAGCACCGGGTCACCGACGGCCAGGGCGTCGGAGTCGCCGAACTCCACAGGTCGCAGTCCGCTCCGACTCACCTTGATCACCGCGATGTCCGACTCCGGATCCTGACCGACGATCGTCGCCGGCGCGGTGCTGCCGTCGTTGAAGACCACCGAGGCCTTGCCGGTGCCACCGGCCACCACGTGGTCGTTGGTGATCACGTGACCGTCGGCGGTGGCGATGAAGCCGGAGCCCTCGCTGGTCCCGCCGAGGCTGCTCACCCGGATGGTGACCACGCTGGGCAGGACCCGTTCGGCGACCCCGGCCAGCGACTCCGGCTTGCGTTGGGCAAGCGCGGGTGCCTCCGCTGGCGCACCGCCGAGCACCACCCCGGCAGCCCCGCCACGGACCGCGAACGCGTAGCCCAACGCCCCACCGAGGGTGCCGGCCAGCAACGCGGTGATCACGGGAATGAGCAACAGTTGGCGTAACGTCGGCCGACCCGGCGCGTCCGGATCGGTGACCGGCTCGGGCTCGGAGCCGACCGCCACCGCCCCCGGCACCACCACCGCTGTCGGTGCCGACGGGTCCCGCCAGGGATCGGCGAGCGCGTCGGACCACCAGGGCGACGCCCCGGCGGTGCCAGGTCCGCCGGCCACAGGCACCTGCCAACCCGGTGCCTGTGCCACCGGCGGGTACCCGGAACCCGGCACGCCAGCCGGCGACCCGAACGGCACGCCGCCCGGCGGCGGCCCAACAGCCGTACCTCCCGGCGGCGGCCCAACCGGCAGGCTGCCCGGCGGCGGCACGGCGGCCGCACCCCCCGGCGGTGGTTCGGCGGGCAGGCTGCCCGACGGCGGCGCAGCGGGCGTGCTGCCGGCCCCCGGCGTGGTGGGCGATCCCGCTGGCGGGGCCCCTGCCCCGGGCGGTCGCGCCGGAGCCGGAGTCTCACCGCCCCGGCGCCAGTCCCAGCCGTCGGTCACGTCGGTGCCTCCCAGTCGGTCCCCGGATCCCGCGCCGCGTCGCCCGGCCACGGGCCGGTCTGGTCGCGGCTGACGGGATGCCGCTTCCAGGATTGCACGGATGCCCGCGGTGGAGTCAGCGGTTGCCCCTGTGATCGCGTCAGACGGAGGCCCGACTGCGCCCCCTGGCGGTCGCCTCTACGCTCACAGTGCCAACCCGCCCCCGCACCACGCACCGCTCCCGGAGGTGCCCCATCGCCACGGTCGCCGGTACCGGCAGTTCGTCGGCCCAGGCCCAGCAGTTCGCCGAGTCTTACGTCACCGAGGATCTCGTCCTGCGCACCGCCCGTAGCCTGGCCCTGGAGGTGGGCCTCGACGCGGTCACCCCCGGCGCCGGAGCGGCGTTGCGGCTCCTGGCTGCCGCCGGCAACGCCCGCGCGGTGGTGGAGATCGGCACCGGCACCGGGGTGAGCGGGGTCTGGCTGCTGCGCGGCATGCGCGCCGACGGTGTGCTCACCACTATCGACGTGGAGGTGGAGCATCAGCGGATCGCCCGGCGGATCTTCGCCGAGGCGGGCTTCGCGGCCGGCCGTACGCGGATCATCACCGGTCGGGCGCTCGACGTGCTGCCCCGACTCGCCGACGGCGCGTACGACCTGGTCTTCGTGGACGCGGAGGCGACCGGCTTCCACGCCTGCGTGGAAGCCGCACTGCGGCTGTTGCGCCCGGGCGGTGTGCTCGCCCTCAACGGCGTGTTGGCGAGCGGCCGGATCGGTGACCCGGCCGCCCGGGACGCGGAGACGGTGACGGTCCGCGAGACGATCAAAGCCGTCCGGGAGTCGGAGCACTGGATCCCCGCCCTGCTTCCGGTCGGGCACGGTGTGCTCGCCGCGGTGAAGTGCTGATCCGGGTCAGTCGACGCTGGCCAGCCAACGCAGCAACCACCGCACGCCCCAACCGGTGGCGCCGCGGCTGACCTCGGCCTGGTCGCCGTCCGCCCAGGACGGGGCCGACATGTCCAGGTGCAGCCAGCGGTCCCGTAGTTCGCCCGTGAACTCGCGCAGGTAGAGGGCGGCCAGCACCGATCCGGCCCCCTGGGTCGGCGCACTGTAGAGATCGGCGATGTCGCTGCCCAGGTACTCGACGTAGTCGTTGTGCAGCGGCATCCGCCAGGCCGACTCGCCGGCCGCCTCGGTAGCGGCCAGCACGTCAGCGGCCAGTTGGTCGTTCTCGCTGTACAGGGCGGCGGTGCGCTTGCCGAGCGCCACGGCGTTGGCGCCGGTGAGGGTGGCCAGGTCGAGCAGCAGATCCGGTTTGAGCTCCCGCACCGCGTACGCCAGGGCGTCGGCGAGGACCAGTCGACCCTCGGCGTCGGAGTTGGTCGTCTCGCTTGTCGTTCCGTCGTAGTGCCGGACGACGTCGCCGGGGCGGAACGCCGAGCCGCTCACCATGTTCTCGGCGAGCGGGGCGAGCGTGGTGATCCGGACCGGCAGCCGTAGCGCGGCGGCGCCGAGGGTGGCGGCGACGACAGCTGCCGCGCCGGCCATGTCCTTGCGCATCAGTTTCATCGCCGGCACCGGCTTGATCGAGATGCCGCCGGTGTCGAAGGTGATGCCCTTGCCGACAAGCACCACATGGGTACGCGCGTCGGCGGGGTGCCAGTCCAGCTCGACGAGTCGCGGGCCGCTGGCCGAGCCACCGCCCACGGCGAGGATTCCGCCGAAGCCCTCGGCGGCCAACTCGGCCGGGCCGCGGACCCGCAGTCGCAGGTCCGGCAGGTCGGCTGCGGCGGAGGCCACCTGGTCGGCGAACCACTGCGGGGTCTTCACCGAGGCGGGGGTGTTGGTCAGGTCACGGGCGAGATGGGTCATCGCCGCGGTGGTCCGGGCCGTGGCGACGACGGCCTCGAAGGTGGCCGGGTCGGCGAGCAGCAGGTCGACGTCGGTGAGCGTCGGCGCGTCACCGGCCTCGGTCAGCCGGTACCGGTACGAGGCGAGCAGCAGCCCCTCGGTCAACCCGCGCACCTCGGTCGGAGTCAGCTCGGCCGGCAGCGCGATGGTGATATGCGTCTCACTCGCGCCGGTGCTGCGGGCCAGGGCCGCGCCGGCCGTCCGCCACGCCGCCTCGCCACCGTCGCCGATGCCGAGCAGCAGGAGCCGACCGGGGGTACGGCCGGGACGCAACTGGGTGTGGATCTCGCCAGCTCGGCCGTCCAGCCGGGCCGCCGACGCCAGCGCGGCTGCCTCGTCGGCCGTGCCGTCCGGCGGGGCCGCAGCCGTCGACACCGGCTCGGCCGAGGCGTCACCTCCCGCCGCCGGATCGGCGGGACGGACAGGCAGGACGAGGACGTCGAGCCGGTCGGGCTCGGCGATCAGACGGATGGCGAGCACGCGGAACCGTACCTCCAGGAAAGTGTCGCGGAGCGGGACTCAGCCCGCCTGCCCGCAGGAATGAAGACCCTGAGCCACCGGCGGTACCGGTGGCTCAGGGTCGCCGAACGCTCCGGGCGGTGGAAGCCGCCCGGACCACTCCTTACTCAGCCGGCCGCCGCCTTCAACGCGTCACCGAGCGCGTTGGCCTCGTCGGGAGTCATCTCGACGACGAGCCGGCCACCGCCCTCCAGCGGGACCCGCATGACGATGCCCCGCCCCTCCTTGGTGACTTCCAGCGGACCGTCGCCCGTCCGCGGCTTCATCGCCGCCATGTTGTCTCCCCTCAGACCTACACCAGGGTCGGTGGGTTGCCCCACAGCCACTTCGTCACGACCACCCGCAACTGTCGCGGAGGTGTCAACAAACGATTTTCCCTGATGAACACCGCCGGACCCAAACCGGAGCAGCATTGATGTAACAGCATCTAGCTTATCTTGAGAAGGCCTGTCACAATGTGCGGTCATGCAGGCACGGTCGGCACTCTTCGACCTGTACGGCGACCACCTCCGGCCGAGGGGTGGCCGCGCACCGGTTGCTGCCCTGGTCAAGCTGCTGGCGCCGCTGGGAATCGCACCGCCAGCCGTTCGCACCGCCGTGTCCCGGATGGTGCGTCAGGGCTGGCTCGAGCCGCTCCGGTTGATCTCCGGACCGGGATATTCGATCACACCGAAAGCCGCCCGACGACTCGACGAGGCGGCGTCCCGGATCTACCGGACCGGCCGGGTCACCTGGGACGGCCGGTTCGATCTGCTGGTGTTGGAGGCCCCGGGCTCCCGACGGGACCGGCAACGGCTGGCCGCGAACCTGAGCTTCCTCGGCTACGGCACGCTCGACGAGCAGACCTGGGTCGCCACCCGACCCGCCGACGACGTCGACCTGATCCTGGCCGAGGCCGGCATCCGGTTCGAGCGGTTCACCGCCTCCCACTTCTCCGGCACCCCCGGCGCCATGGGTGTGGTCCGGCGGGCCTGGAACCTGACCGAGATCGGCCGCGCCTACGAGCGGTTCGTCGCGGATCAGCGCCCCCTGCTCTCCGCCGTCACCGTGCGCAGCAGCGACGAGGAGGCGTACGCGACCCGGTTCCGGCTGGTGCACGCGTGGCGTACCTTCCTCTTCCGGGACCCGCAGCTGCCCCCGGCGCTGCTGCCCGAACGCTGGCCCGGCACCGCCGCGGCCAGTTTCTTCGACCGGCACGCCGCCCGCCTGCGGCCGGCCGCGGACCGGTACGTCGAGCAGTGCCTCGACGCCGGCAACCGCCTCGTCCGACAGAAGGGTCGTTAGACACGTGACCGAGCCGCTGCTCGTCGACCGGACCGACGCCGTCGTCACTCTCACGCTCAACCGGGCGAACGCGATGAACGCGCTCGACGTGGCGCTGAAGGAGGCGCTGCGGGACACCCTGGCGGAGCTGGAGACCGACCGGTCCTGCCGGGCGGTAGTGCTGGCCGGGGCGGGCGGCTCGTTCAGCGCCGGCCAGGACCTGCGCGAGCACGTGGCGACGCTGGAAAACGCGGCGAGCGATCCGCTGGGTACCGTCCGGGCGCACTACAACCCGATCGCCGCCCGGCTCGCCAACCTGCCCAAGCCGGTGATCGCCGCGGTTCGTGGGATGGCCGCCGGCGCGGGCGCGTCGCTTGCCTTCCTCGCCGACATCCGCATCGGTGGCCCGTCCACAAGCTTCCTGATGGCCTTCGCCAAGGTCGGCCTCGCCGCCGACACCGGCGCCTCGTGGACCCTGCCCCGGCTGGTCGGCCACGCCAAGGCGGTGGAGCTGCTGATGCTTGCCGAGCCGGTACGCGCCGAGGAAGCCTGCCGGATCGGCCTGCTCAACCGGCTGACCGACGACGACGAACTGGTGCTGCCGACCGCCCAGGAGTTGGCCGCGCGCCTCGCCGCCGGTCCGACTGTCGCGTACGGGGCGATCAAGCGGCAGCTCTCCATCGCCGACGCCGGCACCCTCGCCGACGCCCTCGCGGCCGAGGCGCAGGCCCAATCGATCTGCGGCGCCACCGCCGACCACCGGGCGGCCACGTTCGCCTTCGTCGGCAAGCAGAAACCGGTCTTCGAGGGACGCTGAACGCGATTCGGACGCCGCCCTTACCGTCCTCGAACACGGGCCGCCTAGCGTCGGCGTCCATGAGCGATCGGGAAGCGGTGGCGCATCTGCTGCGCCGGGCCACCTTCGGGCCGACCGCAGACGAGGTGGACGCCGCCGAGCGGGCCGGACCGGCGGCGACGGTGGACCACCTGCTCGATCCGGGGCGGGCCGACCGTGGCGCGGCGGCCACCCCGCCGCCGGCGCTGGCCCCGGATCCGTACGCCCGACTGACCGGCGAATCCAGCCGCGAGCAGCGCCAGCAGGCCAACGCGGAGCGGCGCAAGCAACTCCAGCAGGTCACCGGCTGGTGGTTGGACCGGATGGTGGCCGCCGAGGACGGGCTGACCGAGAAGCTGCTCTTCTTCTGGCACGGGCACTGGGCGACGAGCGCACAGAAGGTCAAGTCGGCCCGGATGATGCAGGGCCAACTGGACACGCTGCGCCGACACGGACGCGGGCCGCTGGCCCCGCTGGTGACCGCGATGGTGCGCGACCCCGCCCTGATCATCTGGTTGGACGGGCAGAAGAACACCCGCAAGGCCCCGAACGAGAACCTGGCCCGCGAGCTGATGGAGCTGTTCACCCTCGGCATCGGCGCCTACTCCGAGGCGGACGTGAAAGCCGGTGCGCGCGCCCTGACCGGGTGGGTGGTCGACAGGCGGGCCGGGGTGGCCCGCTTCGCGGCCAACCGGCACGACCCCGCCGAGAAGACGATCCTCGGGCAGCGCGGCCGGTTCGACGCCGAGGCGTACGCCGGGCTGCTGGCCGCCCAACCCGCGGCGGCGACGTTCGTGGCCGGGCGGCTCTGGTTCCGCTACGCCGGCACCGACGTCCCGGCCCCGGCGGGCCTGTCCGGCGCGGACACCATCGCGACCCTGCGGGCGATCTTCACGGCGTCGGCCTTCGCCCAGACCCGGGGCACGCTCGTCAAGCAGCCGGTGGAGTGGCTTGTCGGCGCGCTGCGGCAGCTCGGTATCCGACCGGCCGCCCTGCCGGAGCAGCAACACAAGCAACTACTGGCCAGCCTCAACGCGCTGGACCAGGTGCCGCTACGACCGCCGAGCGTCGGCGGGTGGCCGGCCGGGGCCGCCTGGCTGACCACCTCCTCGTTGCAGGCGCGGCTGCGGACCGCCGGCCTGCTCGCCAGCGCGGTGAATCCGGCGGTGCTGGCCCGGCTGACCGCCGCCCCCACCGCCGGCCGGGCGGACGCGCTGGCGCGGCTCCTGGTGGTGGACGGCTGGAGCGCGCGGACCCGGGCCGCCCTCACCCCGCTGGCCGGCGAGCCCCGCAAGCTGCTGGCCGCCGGCCTGGTCAGCCCCGAATACACAGTCAGCTGAGCGGAGGAGTCGACATGGACACCCAGACCCGACGCAGGTTCCTGCTGACCAGCGGGGTGGTCGGCGCGGGCGCGCTGGCCGCCGGCGCCGGCGCGTACCGCCTGCGGGACCTGCTGGACACCGGCGGCGACCGTGATCCCCAGTCCCGCACGCTGGTGCTGGTGACCCTCTACGGCGGCAATGACGGGCTCAACACGGTCATCCCGTACGCCGACCCGGCGTACCGGGCGGCCCGCCCCGAGCTGGCCTACCCGGACGCGGAGGTGCGGCGGTTGGACGACGGCTTCGGCCTCAACCCGGCCCTGGAGGGTCTGCACCAGCGCTGGTCGAAGGGTGGGCTGGCGATCGTGCGCGGGGTCGGCTACCCGAAGCCGGACCGCAGTCACTTCCGGTCGATGGACATCTGGCACACCGCGCAGCCGGACCGGCCGGGCAACACCGGTTGGTTGGGTCGTTGGCTGGACCGGGCCGGCGGCGACCCCCGGCTGGCGGTCTCCTTCGAACCGGCGCTGCCGCCGCTGCTGGCCGGCGCGCAGAGCGCGGGCGCCGCCGTGCCGGTGACCGACCGGAAGGCAGCCAAGGGGCTGCCCGCGGAGACCCTGACCGCGCTCGCCGCCGCCGAGGCGGGTGAGTCGGCGGCCCGCAGCCGGGCTGCCGCCTGCTTCGCCGACCTACGGTCGGTGGACGAGATGATCCGCCAGGTCCGCGACTCCGCCGACCCGGACCCGGCGGACCCGGACGGCGAGCAGGCCCCCGCGACGGCCACCGGCGGGGCCCGCACGCCGCTGGACGCGCAACTGGACCTGGTCGCACAGTGCGTCGAGGCCGAGGTGTCCACCCGGGCCTTCTCGGTGTCGCTCGGCGGCTTCGACACGCACGCGGACGAGAAGCAGTTGCAGGCAGTCCTGCTGGGGCAGCTGGACCGGGCGCTCACCGGGTTCGCCGACCGGATGAGTCGCACCGAGGCGGGACGGAAGGTGGTGGTGGCGGTCTACTCCGAGTTCGGTCGCCGCGTCCGGGCCAACGCCTCGGACGGCACCGACCACGGCACCGCCTCGGACGTGCTGCTGCTGGGTGCCGGCGTACGCGGCGGTTGGCACGGTGCGGCACCGAGCCTCACCGATCTCGACGACGGCGACCTGAAATACACCACCGACTTCCGGGACGTCTACGCCACGCTGCTGGAACGGGTGCTGGACACCGACCCGGGCCCGGTGCTCGCCGACTGGCGGGGACGCCTCGACGGGCTCTTCTAGTCGTCCTCTTCCGGGTCCTGGTTGGCCTGCTCGCCCAGCACGAACGCCTGCATGGCCAGCTCGTCGCCGGCCGGCGAGACGAAGGCGGGCAGCTCACGCGGGCCCAGCTCCTGCACGTACGACCAGAACAGCCGGACCGCCTCGGCCCGCGTGCCGGCCTCGATCGGCAGGTCGAGGCTGACCAGCCAGGTGCGCCGCGCCGGGGGCGGGCCGAGCTGGTCGGCAAGCGCCCGGAAGGCCGCCGGCTCCAGCGCGGTGACCGGCCCGTCGAGCGTCAGCGGATCGGCCGGCACCGGCTCGTCGAAGGCCCGCCGGGTGTACGTCACGACGACAGTCCCCGGCTCGACCGGGGACTGCGGGTCGTCCGGGTCTTCGCGGTGGCGCTGACCTGGCGTACGCACCCGACCCAGCGCGACCAGCCGTGGCGGCCCGTCGACAAGCACCGCCACCTGGTCTCCCGGGCCGGGCCGGGCGAGGTCGGCCAGCCCGGTCAGCTCCAGGGTGTCGTGGTGCACGAGCCGCTCGGCCTCGTACCGCTCGGCTGGCAGCAGCACGGCCCAGGCTCCCACGCCGTCGGCGCGGCCGGATCCGCCGGCCCGGTACGCGGTCTCGGTCGTCATGCCTGCCATCCCATCACGTCGCCGCGGGGAGCGTGACGTGACAGCCGACGATGTGATCGTCGACCATGCCGGTGGCCTGCATCAGCGCGTACGCGGTGGTTGGGCCGACGAATCGGAAGCCGCGCTTCTTGAGCGTCTTGGCCATCGCCGTCGACTCCGGGGTGATCGGCGCCAGCTCGGCGAACGAGGCGGGGCGGGCCGCTCGGGGCTCCGGGGCGAAGGACCAGAGCAGGGCGGACAACCCTTCCGGCACCTCCAGCGCGGCGCGGGCGTTGGCGATCGCCGCCTCGATCTTGGCCCGGTTGCGGACGATGCCGGCGTCGGCGAGCAGTCGGGTCACGTCGGCGTCGGAGTAGCCGGCGACGCTCGGGAGGTGGAACTCGTCGAAGGCCAGCCGGAACGCCGGGCGTTTGCGCAGGATGGTCAGCCAGGACAGGCCGGACTGGAACGCCTCGAGCGTCATCCGCTCGTAGAGCGCGTCGTCGCCGCGCAGCGGCCGACCCCACTCGGTGTCGTGGTAGACGGCGTAGTCGGGGGTGCTCGACCCCCAGGCGCAGCGAGCCAGCCCGTCGGCACCGATCACCAGGTCAGTCACGTCGTACACGCTAGGGCATCGCTCCGACACCCCATCGCCGCCAGCACCGGGCTGGCCGCCCGCGCCGGGCACGGTCAGGGCAGCCGGCCCTGCTCCACCAGCCGGGCGAACCTCTTCAGCGCCTGGGTGAGGCCGAGCTTCGAGCCGGGCCAGAGCACCGGCCACGCCAGCCGACCGGCCCGACCGCCCGGCAGGTGGAACCACTCGTGCCAGACGACCTGGGTGCGGTCCCGGTCCAGCTGGGTGCAGCGCAGCACACCCGGGCCGCGCAGCAGCTGGCCGTAGTGCACCACGCCGATCTCGTACGGTTCGTCGACCCGGACCACCCGCATCTCGTCGCGCAGCACGGCCCGGCCGAGCGCGGTCACCGCCTCGACGCGGCTGCCCTCACGTCCGTCGCCCTCGACCACGCGCACCCGGGTGAACGGGATCCAGTCGGACTGCCGGTCCCAGGCGAGCAGGGCGGCGAAGACCCGCTCGGCAGGCGCGTCGACGATCACTGTGGCGGTTACCTCACCAGCACCGGGTTGGGCGGCCTCACGAAGATCGTCGGCGCCCCCCGGGCCGGTCACGCCGACTCCGACCGAACCGTCGCGCCGTGCTGCCCGGTGCCGTCGGCGGGCTCGCCGTCGGTCTGCTCGCGATCGGCCGCCGCAGCGCCTGCCGGCGGGTCGGCCGGTGCCACGCCGTCGGAATCCGCAGATGACGAGGTGGCGGCGGGCAGCGGCTCGGCGCTTGTCGAGCCGACCGGGGCTGCCCCGGAGCCCGGCTCACCGGCCGGCGTCACGACCGCCGCGTCGGTGTCGGCCGCATCGGACTCCGCCGCGTCGGAGTCGGCCGCGTCCGCGTTCACGGCGTCGGTGTCGGCTGCCTCGGACTTCGCCGCGTCGGGCTCGGCCGCGTCCGCGTTCACCGCTCGGCGGGCGGACTGTTCGCGGGCGTCGCGCAGCACGTCCGCGTCGTCGATGCGGCCCGCACGCAACGCCGTGACCTCCGCCTCCAGTACGCCGATCAGCTCCGACTTGTAGCCGATGTCGTAGGCGGCACGGCGCATCGCCTGATCGACCTGGGCCATCCGGTACCCGCGCAACCCGGTGTCGAAACGCACCGCCCCCACGTCGGATTCACGCAGTGGCCGGCTGCCGGGCAGCGCCACGGCCTGCGAATCCGGTTCGGCGGCCACCAAGCCGGGATCACGGCCGCTGACCAGCACCGTCACGCCGAATATCACCGCTGCGACCGTCAACGCCACGACCAGGAGGAGCAGAAGCTGACCCATGTACTGATCGTGGCACGGCAGCCGGCCGGGAGCGACCCCGCCACCCGTCCCGATCCGATCCGTACCGACGCCGGCCGGAGCCGCGGCCGGACCAGCGACTAGCGTCGGGGTCGGCCGACGCGGCAGCGACGGCGGACTCTCAGGAGGCGGGAATGGCCGGGGCGCTTCGGCTTGGCGGTCGCACGTTCGCCCCCGACGAGCTGGTGGTGATGGCGATCGTCAACCGCACCCCGGACTCGTTCTTCGACCGGGGAGCCACCTACGCCGCCGACAGCGCGCTGCGCGCCGTGGAGCGGGCCGTGGCAGCGGGTGCGGCGATCATCGACATCGGCGGAGTCAAGGCCGGGCCCGGCGCGGAGGTGGACGTCGTCGAGGAGATCCGCCGCACTGTCGACACCATCGCCGCCGTCCGGGCCGCGTTCCCGGAGGTGGTGATCTCCATCGACACCTGGCGTGCCGAGGTGGCGACGGAGGCGGTGGCCGCCGGCGCCGACCTGCTCAACGACACCTGGTCGGGTGCCGACCCGGCCCTGGCCCGGGTGGCCGCGCGGACCGGCGCGGGCCTGGTCTGCTCGCACGCCGGCGGCCTGGTCCCACGGACCCGGCCGCACCGGGCCGCCTTCACCGACGTGGTAAGCGACGTGGTCGCGACGGTGACCGGGCTCGCCGAGCGAGCGGTGGCAGCAGGGGTACGCCCCGACGGCATCCTCATCGACCCGGCCCACGACTTCGGCAAGAACACCCGGCACTCGCTGGAGATCACGCGTCGACTGGGCGAGCTGACCGCGACCGGCTGGCCGGTGCTTGTGGCGCTCTCCAACAAGGACTTCATCGGTGAGTCGCTGGACCTGCCGGTGCCCGACCGGTTGGAGGGAACGCTCGCCGCGACGGCGGTCTCGGCCTGGCTCGGCGCCCGGGTGTTCCGGGCCCACCAGGTCGGTCCGACCCGTCGGGTGCTGGACATGGTGGCCTCGATCCGGGGCGACCGTCCGCCGTCGGCGACCCGCCGTGGTCTGGCCTGACTCCGGTCGTCGCCGGAACCGACAGCCGGCGGGCGTGCTACCCGCCCGATCGCCGGCGGCGGTGACGCTCAGGTCCAGCGGAGGATGTTCCTCCGCCAGGCGTAGAGGATGCCGAGCGCGAGCACCGCCACGAACACCGCCATCTCCACCACCGTCACCAGACCGAAGCCCGGCCGGTCGAAGACCACCGCCCAGGGGAAGAGGAACACCGCCTCGACCGCGAACAGCACGTACAGGTACGCGTAGACGTAGTAGCGGATCTGCATCTGAGCCCAGTCCGCGCCGACCGGGTCGAGCCCGCACTCGTAACTGGCCCGCTTGCCCGGTGGGTCGGCCGGGCGCGCCGGACGTAACACCCGGTTGGCCGAGAACGCCGTAACAAAGAACAGAACGCTGGCGAGCAGCAAGAGCCCGAGCGTCGCGTACGAGCCCAGGTATCCGGTCACAGTCCGGAGCCTACCGTTCGCCCGGAGGGGTCGTCCCAAACACGTTACGGATTTGTTTCCGGATGGGACTAGTGCGCTGGGGCAACTGTTGCCGAACATTGGACCCCCACCCATGCACCGGAGGACAGATGGCCCGCCTGAAGGCATCGCCCGGTAAGCGGGCGGAGAGGCGGCGCCTCATGTCCCTGCTGGGGACCTCGCTCACGCTCGGTCTGCTCGCTGCGCTCGCCCTGGGGCCGGCCTGGGCCGGCGCGGCAACGCCGCAGGCGGACCCGGTCGTGGCGACCACCGACCCGGTGAACGAACCCGGGGGTGAGCCGGGGACCAGCCCCACCGAGGACCCACCCCCGACCGAGGAGCCGGGCGGGTCCCCGGAACCGAGCACCCCGGCGCCGGAGACCACCGCGCCGCTGCCGGAGTCGCCGCCACCGGCACCGGAGACCACCGCGCCGGAGGTGCCGCCGGCACCGAGCGTCACCGCGCCCGCGCCGGGTGGACCCCCCACACCGGCGCCCCCGGTGCAGCCCGCGCCGCCGGCCCCGCCGGTCCGCCCGCCCGCCCCGGGTTCGGAGGCACCCCCGCCGAATCCACTCGGTGTGCAGGTCACCACCCAGGACGTCACGCTCCCCACCGCGTACTGGAACGCGGCAAGCACCGCCACCACCCTGCAGGTCACCGTCAACAACACCGGCACGACCGCGCAACGGATCCGGCTCTCGTACACGCTGCCGGTCGGGCTTACCGACGCGGGGACCAAGGGCTGCGCCGCCGCCGGTGGGGGTACGTACCACTGTGGGGCCTGGACGGCCGCGGCCGGCGTCCGGTTCAGCGCGGTGCTCCGGCTGCGGGTCGACGGCACCGCGTGGCGGCAGATGCCCCTCGCCGGCGTCGTCCAGGTCGTCGCGGACGCCCCGGGGGTCCCCGGGGAAGCGGTCGACGACCAGGGGTTCGCTGTGCTCTTCCCGCCCGGCCCACCGGCGCCCGGGATCACGCTGGCCGCCGACGAGGTCGCCTTCGACATCAGCGGCACCGCCAGCACCCTCACCCTCCGGCTGGGCAACACCGGCACGGTGGACGCCGCCGGCCGGGTCGAGGTGGTCCTGCCGGGCGGGGTGACCGTACCGGCCCCCCCGCCCGGTTGCGTGACCGTCGACCCGACCCGGACCCGCTGCGACGCGGGCACTGTTGCGGCGGGCCGGGCCGCCGAGGTGCGGCTACCGGTGGAGGCGACGCCGCAGGCCCAGCGGGAAGCGCCGTTGTCCGGTGCCGTGATCGGCCAACTCGACCCGCGCAGCGGCGCGACCCGGCAGATGCAGATGAGTTTCCGGATCACCGCGGCAGCGGCGCTGGCCACGCCTGTGGTCTCACCGCCCGCGCCGACCGGCTCCCAGGGCGTGCTTGCCGGGGGTGCCGCCGCCGGGCAGGACGGGACGACCTCGGTACGGCGTACCGCGATCCTCCTGATCGTGGTTTCCGCGCTGCTTGTGGTGCTTGCTCTCGCGCTGGCCACCATCGCGCTGCGGCGGCGGTTCGCCGGCGGCCCGACGCCCGAGCCGACGGCGCACCCCACCGACTGATCGACGGGCGGCCCCGGACCGGCGGGGTCCGGGGCCGCCGGCGCCGACAAGTGGTGATCTGAATTACGGCGGGCGGGTTATAACGCCGCAAAGACGGTCAATTATCCGCTCAGTCCGGTCCCATTCGGCGGACCTCCGGCAATGGTTAGGGCTCCCTTAGACGTAGGCTCTCAGATGAGGTACGACAGCGGCCGGACCAGCCTGGGGCGGTGCGGTGAAACGTCGCGTCAAGGAGGTTCAGTGGCCGGGCAAGGCGAGGTCGCCATCATGTTCAGCCGCCAGCGCGAGCGCGCGCAGCGGGCGCGAGGTGCAGACGCGAGCGCGAGGAGTGAGCTGACTTTGCGAGCCCCACAGCCGCGAACGAAGGTGGCACAGTGACCAAGCAGATCCGTCAACTCGACCGGGTGGTTATCCGGTTCGCCGGTGACTCCGGCGACGGCATGCAACTGACCGGCGACCGGTTCACCTCGGAGACGGCGCAGCTCGGCAACGACATCTCCACGCTGCCAAACTTCCCCGCCGAGATCCGGGCTCCCGCCGGCACCCTGCCCGGCGTGTCGAGCTTCCAGGTGCACTTCGCCGACTACGACATCCTCACCCCGGGTGACGCGCCGAACGTGCTGGTGGCGATGAACCCGGCGGCCCTCAAGGCCAACCTGGCCGACCTGCCGCGCGGCGCGGACATCATCGTCAACACCGACGAGTTCACCAAGCGCAACCTCGCCAAGGTCGGCTACCAGGGCAGCCCACTCGACGACGACTCGCTCGCCGGTTACGTCGTGCACCCGGTGGCGCTGACCTCGATGACGGTCGGCGCGCTCGCCGACTACCAGGTGTCCAAGAAGGACGCCGAGCGGTCGAAGAACATGTTCGCCCTCGGCCTGCTCTCCTGGATGTATTCACGACCCTACGAGTCGACGCTGCGCTTCCTGGAGCGCAAGTTCGCGTCCCGTCCGGAGCTGGTCGCGGCGAACGTCGCCGCCTTCCGGGCCGGCTGGAACTTCGGCGAGACGACCGAGGACTTCGCGGTCCGCTACGAGGTCAAGCCGGCGAAGATGAAGCCGGGCACCTACCGCAACATCACCGGCAACGCGGCGCTCTCGCTGGGGCTGGTCGCCGCCGGGGTCCGCTCCGGGCTGCCGGTCTTCCTCGGCGCGTACCCGATCACGCCCGCCTCGGACATCCTGCACGAGCTGAGCAAGCACAAGCGCTTCGGTGTCACCACCGTGCAGGCCGAGGACGAGATCGCCGCGGTCGGCGCGGCGCTTGGCGCGTCGTACGGCGGGTCGCTCGGGGTGACCACCACAAGCGGCCCCGGCGTGGCGCTCAAGAGCGAGACGATCTCCCTCGCGGTGGCGCTGGAGCTGCCGCTGGTGATCGTGGACGTGCAGCGCGCCGGCCCGTCGACGGGCATGCCGACAAAGACCGAGCAGGCCGACCTCAACATGGCGCTCTACGGTCGGCACGGCGAGGCCCCGGTCGCGGTGATCGCGCCCCGGTCTCCGTCGGACTGCTTCTTCGCGGCGCTGGAGGCGGCCCGGATCGCGCTCACCTACCGCACCCCGGTGATCCTGCTGTCCGACAACTACGTAGCGAACGGTTCCGAGCCGTGGCTGCTGCCCGACGTGGAGTCGTTGCCCGACCTGCGGGTCGAGTTCGCCACCGAGCCCAACGGCGAGGACGGCACCACCTTCCTGCCCTACCTGCGTGATCCGGAGACCCTGGCCCGGCCGTGGGCGATCCCCGGCACGGCCGGGCTGGAGCACCGGATCGGTGGCCTGGAGAAGGCCGACAAGACCGGCGACATCTCGTACGACCCGGCGAACCACGACTTCATGGTTCGCACCCGGGCGGCTCGGATCGAGGCGATTCCGGTGCCGGACATCGAGGTGGAGGACCCGGACGGCGACGCCCGGGTGCTGGTCCTCGGCTGGGGCTCGACGTACGGACCGATCGGCGCGGCGTGCCGGGGGGTGCGCCAGCGCGGGCTGTCCATCGCCCAGGCGCACCTGCGGCACCTGGCGCCGATGCCGGCCAATCTCGGAGCGGTGCTGCGCGCGTACGACAAGGTGGTCATCCCGGAGATGAACCTGGGCCAGCTCGCCCACGTCATCCGGGCCCGCTACCTGGTCGACGCGATCAGCTACAACCAGGTCCGCGGCCTGCCGTTCACGGCCGCCGAGCTGGAGACGACGCTGGAAGAGGTCCTGAAGAATGTCTGAGCCCGTCGCCCTCAAGCTCACCGCGAAGGACTTCAAGTCCGACCAGGAGGTGCGCTGGTGCCCCGGCTGCGGTGACTACGCGATCCTCGCGGCCATCCAGCAGTTCATGCCGGAGTTGAACATCCCGCGCGAGCGGACCGTCTTCGTCTCCGGGATCGGCTGCTCGTCACGCTTCCCGTACTACATGAACACCTACGGGATGCACTCGATCCACGGCCGCGCCCCGGCGATCGCGACAGGCCTGTCGGTGTCCCGGCCGGACCTGTCGGTCTGGGTGGTCACCGGCGACGGCGACGCGCTCTCCATCGGTGGCAACCACCTGATCCACGCGTTGCGGCGCAACGTCAACCTCAAGATCCTGCTGTTCAACAACCGGATCTACGGTCTGACGAAGGGCCAGTACTCGCCCACGTCCGAGGTCGGCAAGGTCACCAAGTCGACTCCCGCCGGCTCGGCGGACGCCCCGTTCAACCCGCTCTCGCTCGCCCTCGGCGCGGAGGCCAGCTTCGTCGGCCGGACCATCGACTCCGACCGCAAGCACCTCCAGTCGGTGCTGCGGGCCGCCGCCGAGCACGAGGGTTCGGCGTTCGTGGAGATCTACCAGAACTGCAACATCTTCAACGACGGGGCGTTCGAGACGCTCAAGGACCCGTCGACGCGAGATGACTACCTGATCCGCCTGGAGCACGGCCAGCCGATCACCTTCGGCGCCGACGGGCAGTTCTGCGTGGTGCACCCGCCGGGTGGCTTCGGCCTGGAGGTCCGGGAGACCAGCTCGGTCCACCCGGAGGAGATCGTCGTGCACGACGCGACGGTGGCCGACCCGGCGTACGCCTTCGCGCTGTCCCGGCTGCCCGGCCTGGACCTGCGCAACACCCCGATCGGGGTGTTCCGCTCGGTGGACCGGCCGTCCTACGACAGTGTGGTGCAGGGTCAGCTCGCGGCCGCCAAGGCGACTGTCACCGAGACGCCCGAGCAGCAGCTCGCCGGCCTGCTGGCCAGTGGTGACACCTGGACGATCCTCTGATCCGTCAGTTGTGACGAGAGCGGCCGTCCCCGAACCGGGGGCGGCCGCTCTCGTCGTACCGGCGCTTTCTCAGCGCTGGGCGGAGGCCGGCGTCCAGAGGTTGTCGATCTCCTTCTCGGTCGCCGTGAGGCTCGCCTCGTGCAGCGGGATCAGCTCGGCCATCGCCGGCACCGTGGGTGCCAGGGTCAACTCGGTGCTGATGAAGCGCGGCTCCAGCCCGGTCATTGACAGGCCGTGTGGGAGCCACTGCTCCGCATGGTCCCAGCCGTGACGTGGGGTGCCCTCGCCATAGCCGCCACCCCGGGTGGCCAACACCACGAACTCGCGGCCGGTGAGCAGACCCTCCTGCGTCGTCGGGTCGTAGGTGAGGCCGGCGACGATCAGGTGGTCCACCCAGGCCTTGACGCTGCTGGGCGCGCCGTAGTTGTACAGCGGCAGGCCGAGCAGCACGACGTCGGCCTGCTTCACCTCGTCGACCAGTCGCTCGCTGAGTTCCCAGGATTCGCGCTGGGCCGGGGTGTGCTGGTCCGGCGGCGTCATCCGAGCCAGGCCGCCCGCCGCGTCGAGGTGCGGCAGCGGCTCCGCGCCCAGATCTCGGTAGGTCACAGTGCCGTCTGGGTGAGCCGCGCGCCAGTTGGCCACCGCGCGGGCGGTGAGCCGACGGCTTACCGACCAGTCTCCCCGAATGCTCGAGTCGATATGCAGCAGATGCATTATTACCCCTCCAAGGATCGTCTGTGCAGCACCAACTATTTATAGCAGGCCGATGTTCCGATCGCTCGGTAGACTGGGTCACATGTCCGCGCAGGCGCCTGAAACCCCGGAGCACCGCTCTGGGGCGCTGCTGGACCATCTGGCCCGGCGGATGCGTCTGCGCTCGGAGTCGGTGCTGGCACCACTGGGCCTACGCCCGCGGCACCTGGTGGCGCTCACCGTGCTGCGCGACAGCGGCGGGAGCAGCCAGCAGGCGCTCGCCAGCACGCTGGAGATGGACAGCACCAACATCGTCGGGCTGCTCAACGACCTGGAAGCCGATCAGCTGGTCGAGCGACGCCGATCGCCCGAGGACCGTCGGCGCCACGTCGTCGAACTCACCGAAGACGGCGCGAAACGCCTCAACGAGGCGGAATGCGCCCTCGCGAGCGCTGAGGACGAGGTGCTCGGAGCGTTGGGGCCCGCGGACCGGGAAACGCTCTACGACCTGCTTCGGCGTGCCGTCAACACGTCACCGGCCATCTGCACCGAGGCGCTCCGCGCCGACGTGGACTCCTGCTGACGGGGCGCGGAGCGACAGTCAGGCGGTCGTCGCCGACTGAGGGCGGTCGTCGCGGACGTGCACCAGCATGTCGCCGGTCTCGATCACCGCGCCGGCACGGTCTGCCAGGGTGACCACCTTGCCCCGCCGCACCAGGGCGATCACCAACGAGTCCAGTTCGCGGGGCGAGCGACCCACCTCGTCCCGCTCCGCCGAGCGCATCGCCAGCGCCATGCCCTGACCCGGAGTGAGCAGATCCTCCACCACGTCGATAAGCGGCGGGGCCGAGGTGGACAGGCCGAGCAGCCGGCCCGCGGTCGCCGACGAGACGATCACGTGATGCGCGCCGCTCTGCTTGAGCAGTGGCGCGTTCTCCGCCTCGCGGGCCGCCGCGATGATCCGGACCTGCCCGGCGGTGAGCTGCCGTACGGTCAGCGCGACAAGTACCGACGCATCGTCACTGTCGGTCGCGATGATCACGGCCTTGGCGTTCTTGACGTGTGCCTCGTTCAGCACCGACGAGCGGGTCGCCGAGCCCTCGATCGCCACCAGACCGGCGGAGGTGGCCTGCCGCAGGGCGGCGGCGCTGCGCTCCACCACCACGATCCGCGACCGGTCGAGACCGTTCTCCAGCAGGGCCGAGACGGCACTGCGCCCCTTGGTGCCGTAGCCGCAGATGATGACGTGGTCCTTCACGCTTCTCCTCCACCGCGACAGGCGACGGCCGGTCCGGTACTGCTCGGTCAGGACTTCCAGGGTGGTGCCGACCAGGATGATCAGGAAGATCACTCGGGCCGGAGTGATGAAGAGGACGTTCACCAGCCGGGCCGACGGCGCGGACGGCGTGATGTCGCCGTAGCCGGTGGTGGAGAGCGACACGACCGCGTAGTAGAAGCAGTCGAGCAGGGTGAGTCCGTCCTCGTTGACATCGCGGTAGCCGTCCCGGCCCAGATAGACCGCGGCGACCACTGCGAAGACCAGGCCCAGGGCGGCGGCGAGGCGCAGACTCAGCGCGCTCAGCGGGCCCCGACGCTGCGCGGGAAAATGGATCACCGTCGAACCTGCCCCGTCACCGTCGCCTGCACGAGCACAACATAGCGGGTACGCCAGCCCGGACACGTCCGGGTTGCCAAGCGGACAACCGGCTCCCCTGCCCGAGCTGCACCGCTCCTGGGCACTACTGCGAAAGGCAGACGTCCTGGACGCGCGGGGTACGCACCATGCTGCTGCTGCGGCGGCGGCTGATCGACGAACAGCGGCGCGGGCCCGGACGGGACCGCCGACGGGTTCGGCAGCGGGCATGATGGGGAGGTCCCCCGACGACGACCGCGAAAGGGAGGCCCGCGTGTCATTGCTGCGACGAGTGATCGGCGGGGTGCTGCGCCGCCACCGCCAGCGTCAGGGCCGCACGCTGCGCGAGGTGGCCGAGTCGGCCGACGTCTCGGTGCCCTACCTGTCGGAGGTCGAGCGGGGCCGCAAGGAGGCCTCCTCGGAGGTGCTCGCGGCGATCTGCCGGGCGCTCGGCATCAGCCTGGCCGACCTGCTCGGGGAGGCCCGCGACGACATGCGCCGGGTCGAGCCGCGCCTCCCGGCCGCGCCGCGGGCCGTGCTGACCCAGCTCGAGCGGGTCGACGCGACGCGACGGGAGATCGGCAACGCCACAGTGTTGGTGGCCCCCCGGTGGGGCGGGTTCGTCCCGCACGACCGGCCGGGGTTGAGCGAGCCGGTCCTCAGCATCGACTCGATCGCCTCCGCTGGCGGCTCGCACCCCGGCCCGCGTACCCCCTCCCGGCCTGGTGGCGAGCCGGCCCGGGCTGGCGCGCGGCGGCTGACCGCCGCGTAGGCCGCGCCGTTCTGCCGTCGGCGGATCTGCCGCCGGCAGAATCCCTGGGCCGCGGGCCGCCGTGGCCCGCACGCTGAAGGGGCCGGTCCATCGGGCGGTCCCACCGCTCGCCGGCGTGGTGGAAGGCGGCGGCATGATCTCCTACGGGGTACGGATGCTTGACGGCGCGCAGCCGTCCTTCGGCGACCAGGTGTTCGAGCGGCTGCTGCGGGAACGGATCGTCTTCCTCGGCACCGAGGTGACCGAGGAGTCGGCCAACCAGATCTGTGCGCAGATCCTGCTGCTCTCCGCCGAGGACTCCGACCGGGACATCTTCCTCTACATCAACTCGCCGGGCGGGTCGGTGAGCGCGGGAATGGCGGTCTACGACACGATGCGCTACGTCCGTAACGATGTGGCCACGCTTGCGCTCGGGTTCGCCGGCTCGATGGGCCAGTTTCTGCTCTGTGCGGGCGCCGCCGGCAAGCGGTACGCGCTGCCGCACTCGCGGATCATGATGCACCAGCCGTCCGGTGGAATGGGCGGCACCGCCTCGGACATCACCATCCAGGCGGAGAACATGCTGCACGTGAAGCGGACCATGCAGGAGCTGATCGCTCAGCACAGTGGACGGACCCTGGCCGAGATCCAGCAGGACTGGGACCGGGACCGGTGGTTCACCGCCGAGCAGGCCCGGGATTACGGCCTGATCGACCAGGTGCTCACCCGGGCCGGGCAACTGCCGACGACACCCTGATCGGCCGGTGCCGCCACCACTGGCGAAAATCGGGTAGCGGGCGCCTATTAGGGTCACGTCTATGCGTCGCTTGATCCCCACCCTATCGATAGCCCTCGCCGTCGCCCTCGTCGGCGGCTGCGGCACCAAATCCGACAACCCCGCGGCACCTGCCGCCTCGGCCCCCCCGGCCAAGCTCGAACCGGTCGCTGCCGTCAAGCAGGGCATGGACCGCAGCCTCGCCAGCTCGCTCAGCATGCAGGCGTCGGTGAAGGCCGGCCCCCAGTCGATCACCCTCAGCGGAAAGATGGACCCCGCCGCCAAGGCGATCCAGATCAGCGGCAACGCCCCGGAACCGATCGAGGTCCGGCTGATCGGCGAGGCCGCCTACATCAAGTCGGAGTCGATGGAGGGCGAGAAGCCCTGGATGAAGATCGACCTCGGCAAGCTCAAGCCGACGAGCACGCTGCGTCAGTCGTTCGACTTCAAGTCGCAGACCGGTCTCGTCGGCGGCACCGTGTCCGCCCAGGAGGTGGGCGGTGGCCGTTACACCGGCGTCGCCGATCTCAACAAGGCGGCCGAGGCCGCCAGCACCGAGGCCGGCATGCGGGAGGGCATCGAGTCGTCCGCCAAGTTGGCGAAGGACCCGACCGCGATTCCGTTCGAGGCGACCCTCGACGCCGACGGACGCCTCACCATGCTCTCCTACACGATCGCCACGAAGTCGCTTGGTGACCTCGTCACCGAGATGCGGATGAGCGACTTCGGCAAGTCGGTGACGGTGGAGGCCCCGCCCGCCGGCGACACCGAGGCCGCCGCCGAGGAGATGTACGCGTTCCTCTGATCAACAAGCACGTCGTCCGGCACGTGGGCTGCGGGTTTTCCGCGGCCCACGTGCCGTTGGGCACCAGACGCGACCCGGCAGGACACCCGCTGCGGTAAGGCTGTACCTGAGGTCACAGCACCACGGGTAACAATCCGCGGCGCCGATCCGTCCTCGTGGCAGACGACCACAAGGGAGACAAATGTTCGCCGCTCACGGCCCGGCGGCACCCTCCCAGGACAGGGAGCGTTGCCGGTCGATGTACCTTCGGCGGCATGAGTGGGGGCCGAAAACCTGGCAGCCGTATCCGGCGACGGCAGGTCAGCGAGGATGAACGCGCCGCGGCGGTGGAGGCGTACCGCGTGGCGGTCGCCCGTCTGCAGCACACCGCCTACCGCAACCTGCGGCAGTCCGTCGCCTACGCCACGATCTTCGTCGCGGTCATGGCCACCTTTATGATCTTCATCGAGCAGCCCACTCCGACGACCTTCCCGTGGTACGCGACCTCGGTCCTCGGTGGCGCGTTCGGCCTGTCCACCTACGCGGTGCGAGAGCCGCGCCTGCGGCGCTACCTGCTCGCGGCTGCCGTCGTCCTCGCTGTCGTGGGCATGACCGGCATCGTCCGCACGAACTGACGCTGTGCCGTACGCTTCCCGGCTCTGCTCGGACACTGTCATGCGGCTCGATGTCATACCGCGAATCCAGGATGGGTCTCATGAAGTTCCTCCTCACCTCCGCAGGCATCAGGAACCCCAGCATCTCCAGCGCACTCGTGGACCTGCTGGGCAAGCCGATCGCCGAGTCCAACGCCCTCATCATCCCGACCGGTGTGTACCCCTTCCCCGGTGGTGCCGGCCGGGCGTGGCAGGCGATCTCCGGCACGGCCCCGCACCCGATGTGTGACCTGGGCTGGAAGTCCCTGGGGGTGCTGGAGCTCACCGCGCTGCCGACCATCCGAGAAGAGAACTGGGTCCCGGCGGTCCGCGAGGCCGACGCTCTGCTCGTCTGGGGCGGCGACGTGCTGTATCTGACCCACTGGATGCGTGAGTCCGGCCTGGCGGATCTCCTGCCGTCGCTGAACGAGTCGGTCTACGTGGGAATGAGCGCCGGGAGCATCGCGGTGACCCCCTACAACTGCGACGCGGAGTTCGACCTGGCTTTCGTGCCGGACGGCAGCAATATGGCGGTCGGAGCCGACCGGGCGCTGGGACTGCTGGATTTCACGCTGTATCCGCACCTGGACTGCGAGGGCATGGCGGACGCCACGGCGGCCAACATCGAGAAGTGGGCGTCCGGGATCCCGGTCCCGACATACGCGATCGACGATGAGACGGCGATCACAGTGGTCGACGGCGCAGTGGAGGTCGTCTCCGAGGGCAACTGGCGGCTGTTCAACCCTTCCTGACGCCGGTGCTCCATACTCAGATGCCGTGACCACCGATCATGGCGCCCTTCCCGTGCTTGTCATCGACGGGACGTCCTTCTCCGATCTCGATGGCCTCGCCCGCGAGTTCTCACGGCTGCTCGGCCACTCGACGTGGAACGGCAACCTGGACGCCCTCAATGACATCCTGCGCGGAGGCTTCGGGACACCTGCGGACGGATGGGTACTGAGGTGGGTCAACTCCGAGCTGTCGCGAGACGCGCTCGGCTACGACGCCACCGTCCGATGGTTGGAGCAGATCCTCCGGACCTGCCACCCGTCACACCGGGCAAGCATCACGGCCGAGATCAGCGACGCGCGACGCGGCGAGGGACCGACGCTGTTCGACAGAATCGTCGAGATCATCCGTCACTACGGCCCGGGCGGCGACGAGTCCGAGGACGGCATCGTCCTGGAGTTGGCCTAGCTTCCGGGCTGGACATCGTGACGCAGTGGCAGTGGGAACCGGTGACGCTACCGCCCCGATCGGCGACGCTGACGAATGCTGCGGGTGAATGGCTGCATAGCCGTACGCGCCCTGCTGGAAGCGGCGGACCTCCTCGCCAGGCGGTCTCCGAGCGTCCAGCCTCCCCGGACGGGGATCGAGCACCCGGCGGCATCGAAAGCCCCGGAAGACGGATCAGTGATCAAGGCTACGACCTGGTGCCCCCGGCAGGATTCGAACCTGCGACACACGGTTTAGGAAACCGATGCTCTATCCCCTGAGCTACGGGGGCGCGAGCGCACAGTCTAGCGACCTGGGGTTCACCTGGGGTGGCAGGGACTGGCCCACGTTCACCCGCGTTCCCCGGACCGCCGTTGTCCCAGCCCAGGACCACAGCCGGAGCACACGAACCCCGGTTTGCGACCGTCGGTACGCCGCGGTCACCCGCGTTGGCCGCGGTTCGCCCTGGTTGGCATCCGCTGGAGAGCACACACCGCGCACATCACCGAAGATCATGATGGGCGCTCCCTCGGCCCGGGACCGTCGGCCGCGCACTGGACGGTGGTGACCGACACGAATCAGCCCTCGGCCTCAAGCACGCCGAAGGCGAGGCCCGCAGAGCACGTCAGCGGACGATTGGTTCATAGGGTTGGTCCGTCGGGCCTGTGAAGACGACGCCCCACCCTGATGCCTACGGCGACGGTCCCCATCAGGTGTCCGCTCATACCGATGACGTGCACCGGATCATGGGCGATTTGGGTGTCGATCGCCATAAACGAAGAAGTGCAGAACGAAGCTACGACAGGTCGAGTGTCAGTTCCACCCAAGCAGTTTGGCCAACCAGCTGCCAAGGAGTCCGACTGGAACGGCGGCGAGAAGGCCGCCGACGAAGAACAGCCAGCTACTCCGAATAGAACCAGCTTGGACCCTTCTGAGTTCGGCCGCATGTTCGGTCTGAAGCCGGACAATTTCGTCCTTCAGTACCGCTACTTGGGCCCGGAAAGCCTCATTCGATTGTTCGCCGAGGACGGCCGCGATGCGTCGCGCCTCGTCTTCGTGGAGCGCGGCTAGCGACTCCGCCTGCTCGGCCTTGGCAATCAGTTCGGCGGTAGTGTCTTTGAGTTGCTGGGTACGAGCCATGATCTTCTGGAGCTGATCCGCCGAACGGAGCAGGGCGGAAGTCACATTCTCGATCTCCACACTTAGCTCTATGTCGCGGCCGTCATCCTCAGCGACACGCCGCTCAGCGGCTCCTTGAACCCAGAGTTCGACCGCATGGCGCACCTGTTCGGGAGTGGCGCTACAGAGGTTGAAAGGCTGACGGTCGTCGGCGTGTCTGCGTGATCTGCGTCGATGGTTTCGGTAGGCCGGAGGCATGAGGTATCCGGCTGGTGG